>JBDTUL010000593.1:0-4112 GCA_040007735.1 Gammaproteobacteria bacterium
AGACATTCGCAAATTTCACGGCACAAACCGTCGCCACCAAGCCGGTCAGAACGGTGGCGATGATGGCGCGACGGAGAAACCAACTGCCGAAGCCGGGCATGGCGACTTCGTCTGATCCTGTTGTTTGCGGAAAGAATCTGGTCGCTGTGCCGGGAAGCCCGGCGGAACACACGAGGGAGGTCACCTCGATCAGCCACTGCACGAAGGCGAACAGGCCGAACGATGTCGGACCAAGCCGCCGTGCCAGAACGACGACTATCACCATCCGACCAGCGGTTGTTATGACACTGCCGAATGCGCTCCAGGACGTGTTGCGTAGAAGCGACACGTCTATGCCGATGCGCTGGCGGGTACCGTGTGTAGTGATCTTGTCTGGGCCTTCGCAGTAATCGCAACATTCGCCGCCGGTTCTTGCCGCATCAGCGTGAAAACCAAGTTTCTCCTGGGCGGACGAAAAGCACGTCGTACTGAGGCACCTCGTTGCGAGGGCTTGGGATCGCCACAAATGTCATCTTGCCCGTTCTACTCAGCTTGGGAAGGTAGGCATGGAATCCGGCCCGCGACAACATCGCGAACAGATGCTTTGACGAGCCTCCCAGCTCTTCGAGCCAGCGGTCTGTGATCTCTATCAGGAACGCTGTTCGGGGGCGGCTGATCAGGTGGCTGAACCCTTGCAGGATCCGCTGCTCGTACCCTTCGGCATCTATTTTGGTCAGAACCCAGGCGCTCTTTTCGATCGCCGTAATGAAGCTGTCGCCCCTCCGGACGCGAACCTCGTCGCCAGCCGAGTCGGTGCCGCGTAGGTTGGCCGTGCCTGAATGGGTACCCGTGCTGAGGGTTGCACTGCCGTCCGCGCTACCCAGCGCATTTTCGAACACTGTAACGTTGCGAATGTCGTTTAGCAGCAATGTGTCGTTTAGACGAGAGGCAAGCAGATGGTTCGGCTCGAATGCCATGACCTTACCGTCTGGCCCCACGGCTCGCGAACCCGTCAAAGTCATGAAGCCGAGGTTTGCGCCAACGTCAATGAAGCAATCACCAGGACGAAGTAGTTTGACAAGTGCGGCGGTGGAGTCGATCTCGTAATAGCAGCCGACAAAAAATGCGAGGCGTTCCATCCAGTCGTCGAGGCGCAGTTCCATTCGGTACCGGTGCGGCCAGATACGCGTCGACACCGTCTTCCCGGCGTGTCCGCCTTGTGTAAATGGACTGCCGGTGAGCCGGCTGTACACTCGTACCTTCCACCAGGGCGGCAGAATGCGAATGGCGGGCGCCGCCAGCGCGATCGTCCAGTGGCGCAGGTCGCGATGGCTGGTTGAAGTCAAGATTGGTGCAGACATTTGGGGAGGAACAGGTTTACGCCGACGACGGTCATAGCAGCTTGCTGCACTGTATTCCGACGCTTGAAATGTCGAATCTTGTCTCGGTTGCAAGGGAACACAATGGGCTGTCATTCCTGATCAGGACGTAGTTGGTCTCGAAGAATCGATCGAGTTCCGGGTGCCATCCGTCATAGAGCTCAAGGTCGTGGCCCACCAGTTTGCCGACGCGATACGGCGTGTCACGCACAAGGTCGAAGACGTCGCGTAGACACGCATGGTTTAGCAGCCATCGCGAGTTGTATTCGAACTGAAGAATGCCGATACAGCCGGCGCCGAGTGACCGCCTGGCCCCTTCCAGGACCAGGAGGTCGAAGCCTTCGGTGTCGATCTTGGCCATCGTCACCGTGGCGATGCCGGAGTTCTGCAGGAACTCGTCGACCGTGGTGACCGGGATTACCTCGGTGTGCGGCCCGGAAGTGGAGGACAGCGAGTTCGTGCCCGCCCCAGCCTCATGGGTATAGAACGTGGCTTCTCCCGATGCATTCGATAGGGCGCACGCCTGGACTGTCACATGGCCGCTCTCGGCGAAGCGCGCCGACAGCATGGCCCGGGTCGCGCTGGACGGTTCGAAGGAATGCACATGTGCGCTTCCACTCGACAGACGTAGTGCCTCCGCCGTCCAGTCTCCCTTGTTGGCGCCGACGTCCAGCAGCACGTGCGGACCGTTGGACGCCCGAAGGACGTGGTCCAATAGCCAGTATTCGCCGTTCGTTCGCGGGTCGTTGGAGCCCTCGCCCCGTGCGTAGGTGTACATCTTGCGCCCGGCGCGCCAGAGAAGCTTTCGGGCGGTTGCGGAAGCACGAATTCTCATCGAACGGAAATGGGTACTACGGAAATGCTGGGTGAGCGCCTGGCGGCCTTTTGTGCGCTTCCGTTCGGGGACGGCGCGCTCGTCTGGAGGTGATCCGCCAGTGGAGTCGAAACCGGCCGACGAGCCCGGAGGGCGGCGGTGTGACGACGTCAGAATACGAGTTCGATCGTGGGGCTACCGCGACTTGGCGACCGGTGCGGCCTGGTAGTAATCGGCGTACTCGCGCCGGTAGTACTGGGAGTAGTAGTACGAGTTGTGCTGCAGGTCTACTCGGTTCAACACGGCTCCAACGAACTTCGCGCGGGCGTGTTCGAGTTGCTCGATGGCACGCTGGCCGGCTGAGCGGCTCGTCATCTCCGCGCCGACCACGAACAACACGCCGGTCACAAGATGGGCCACGACCGAGGAATCGGTGACCGCCATCACCGGGGGGGTGTCCAGCATCACCCAGTCGAAGTGCGCGCTCAGCGAGGCCAAAAAATCCCTGAACCGCTTCGATCCGAGGAGCTCGGCGGGGTTGGGCGGCTGCGCGCCGGCCGGCATGACCCACAGCCCTGGAATGGTGGTCTTGTGAACCGACTCGGACGATTTGGCGTTGCCGACCAGCACGTTCGAAAGCCCCGGCTCACGCGGCTTTCCGAACACCGAGTGGACCCGCGGCTTGCGCATGTCTGCATCGATCAACAGCACCCGTTGGCCCGCCTGCGCCAGCGCCACCGCGAGGTTGGTTGCCACCATCGTCTTGCCTTCGCCAGGTCCGGTGCTGGTGACGAGGATGCTTCGGGCCCCTTCTTCGGCTGACGCGAACAACAGGTTCGTACGCACCGCGCGGAAGCTTTCACAGAAGTTGTTGGGGGCACCCCCGCTGATCAACGGATCCTTGATGTTCTTGTCGAAGAGCGCCGGGACCATGCCGAGAAACGGCAGGCCCAGGTGCTTCTTCAATTCTTCAGGGCTCTTGATCCGGTTGTCGAGATATTCGAAAAAGAACGCAAGGCCGCAGGCAAACGTGGCGCCGCCAAAAAGCGCAAACAGTAAATTATTTCGCTTGTTCGGCGATACTGGTGAGCGCGGAGTTTCGGCGGGGTCGAGGATGCGGATATTGCTGCTCTTGAGCTCGCCGGAAATTCCGGTCTCCTTCGTCCGCTGCATCAGGCTCTCGTAAATCTGCCGGTTCGAGGCCGCCTCCCTGGCCAGCACACCGTACTCGATGCCCTTGCGATTCATCGAGAGCGCCTCACCCTTCTGCTGGTTGAGCGCCTGCGTCAGGCTGTTCTCCTGCGCCTGCGCCGCCATGTACTGGTTGCGCACCGACTGCACCACCTTGGCAATCTCTCCCTGGAGCTTCGATTCGGCCACCTGCACCGACGAGCGCAGCTTGACGATGTCCGGATGCCGGTCGCCGAGTTTCTCGCTCATCTCCGCCAACTGGCGCTGCAGCGTGGAGAGATCCGCCTTCTGCTGCTGGATGAAGGCGTTCGAGAGGATCGCGGGAAAGGTGTCGAGGGCCGAACGATCCGCCTGGATGGTCTGGATCTGCCGATACAGCGATTCCTTTTCGATTCGCTCGGTCTTGGCGCGGGTCACGGCGGTATTCAGCTCGGCGAGCTTCTGCACCACGATGTCCTGCCGGTCGTCGAGCGCGATCGCGTTGTTCTGCTCGCGGTAGCGCTGTACCGCCTGCTCGCTGGCATCCACCTGCTTGCGCTGCTCGGCCATCTGCTGGCCCAGCCAGTCTGACGCGTCCTTGGACGACGTGAACTTGAATTCGCGATTCTGATCGATGTAGGCCTGAGCCAGGGCGTTGCTGATCTTCGCGGACAGCCCGGCGTTGGGTGACTCATACCTGATGTCCACCAGCCGGCTGTTGCGGATTGGAGCGACGGTCAGTCCGCCGGCAAACCGATCGATGGTGGCGG
>JBDTUL010000594.1:0-4101 GCA_040007735.1 Gammaproteobacteria bacterium
CACCACGTCCACCAGCTCGGTGGGGCGGATGGGCTTGGTGAGGAAGTCGCACGCGCCGAGCCTGAGCGCGTCGACGGCGGATTCGAGCGTGGGCCGCGCGGTGAGCAGCAACACCGCAGGCATCGGCCAGTCGAGTTCGAGGGAATTGAGCTGATCGACGAACTGCAGGCCCGTGACCACGGGCATGTAGATGTCGCTCACGACAACGGCGATTTCGCGGCGCGCGCGTATGGCGGCCAGCGCATCCGCAGGGTCGGCTGCGGTCGAGCAAATGAAGCCCGCGCCCGCCAGCACGCTTTCGAGAAAGCTGAGCGAAACCGGATCGTCGTCGAGGAGAAGGATTTCTTCGGACATCAAGAGGAATGCATAGAGAGGCGATGACGCATGATTCGATGGCTTGCCCGCATATCCCGAAGCCTCCCTGAAAAGCCGTTGCGCCCGCGATGGCTCAGGCCAGTGCTTCCGCTTGCGGCATGCGGCATTGTATGGCGCGCATTTCCGCGGGATGTGCTGGGCCTCGTAGTTTGCAAAACTGCTGTCCGCAGCGAGGTTGCGAACCACCCGGCTGTGCGATGTTCGTTCGCGGTACAACTTTCCCTGGAGCCCTCCTGATGGCCTTCCCCGGCCTGAACAGCGTCTCGCTGGCCGCAGCCATCGCAATCGTCGTTGGATTCAACGGCATGATGCTGTTGCTCCTGCGCTCACGCCGCGAATTCAACCGCCTGCACAGACTTTGGTCTCGGCAGGCGGAAGGCCTGGAGGCGGAGCGCCGGCGCGCCAACCGCCTGCAGCTGACCCTGCAGTCCGGCGAGCGCAGCCTGCGCGACAAGGAGCTGGCCCTTGCCCATGCCCAGGTGGAGCTGAACGAGGCGCGGCGCGCCGCGGGCACGACCGAAAGCACGCGCGACCAGTTCATCGCGACCATGAGCCACGAGATCCGCACTCCCCTCCATGGCTTGATGGCGACACTCGACATGCTGCGCAGTGAGTCGTTTTCAAGCGAAGGGCGGCACCGCCTCACCATCGCGCGCATGTCCGCCAAGACACTGATCAGCATCGCCAACGACATCCTGGACCTCTCGCGCATCAGCGCGGGCGCCATGCCGCTCGACCACAAGCCGTTCAACCTCGAACGCCTGCTCAACGAAGTGGTGGACGAGGCGCGCGCCCGCGCCGAGTCCATGCAGCTCGAGGTGGCGGCTCGTTTCAAAGGACGTTTGCCGCCCTCGCTGGTGGGCGACCCGGTGCGCATCCGGCAGATTCTCGGCAACCTGGTCGCCAACGGGTTGAAATTCACTTCCGCGGGGAACGTGACGCTCAAAGCCAGCTACACCGGCACCGAATGCATCATCGATGTGACCGACACCGGCGAAGGCGTACCCGAGAGAAAATGGGAGTCGATCTTCGATGCGTTCGTGCAGGCGGATTCGGCCAGTTCGCGACGCTTCGGCGGCACGGGTCTGGGACTGCCGATCAGCCGCAAACTGAGCGAAGCGATGGGCGGCAGCCTCACGCTGATTGGCAGCAGCCCTGCCGGCTCCACCTTTCGATTGACGCTGCCGCTCGAGAGTTCGGCCGAAGTGCCCGCAGACGAACAGAGCGCGCGCATTCTTCGAGTCGTGCACGGGCGCGTGCTGGTGGTGGAGGATGACGTGTCGAGCCGTTATGTCGCACAGACTTTGCTCGAAAGCCTGGAGTGCCCGGCCATCATCGCCTCGAGTGGCGCGGAGGCGCTGGACCTGCTGCGCAAGGAAGAGTTCGACCTCGTGCTGATGGACTGCGAGATGCCTGGGCTCGATGGCTACGAGACCACGCGGCGCGCGCGGGCATTGCTGGACAGGCACATTCCCATCATTGCGATGACTGCCAGCACCATGTCTTCCGATCGGCAGCGGTGCTTCGAGGTTGGCATGGAAGACATCCTGGCCAAGCCGTTCGGCCGTGTGGCGCTGAACGAAATGATCTGCAAATGGCTGTCGCGGCCGTCGGTTACCAGCCGGTCCGATAACCTCGAGGGGCGAATCGCGGCGTTACCCGCGCTCGATGTCAGTGTGTTCGAGGAGCTTCGCGAGAGTTTGCAGTGGCGGCTGCCGCCGCTGCTCAAGATCTATGTGTCGTTCGTCGAGTCGGCTGGTGAAACGGCTGCGCTCCTCGACATCTCAGCGCCTTCGTGGAACGTGGAGCTCGCCGGGCGGCGGCTACACTCGCTGCAAGGCAGTGCGGGCCTGGTCGGCGCGCGCCAGATCGAGCATCTGGCGGCGTGGCTCACGCGCTCAGTGAGAGAGGGGCCGCTGCAGGACTTGCAGACCACGCTGCCGCTGCTCCACGACGCGCGCCAGCGCTTTCAGCAGGAGATCGAAGGGCGGCTCGAAGCCATCAATGGAAGATGAGCCACCCGGCTGCGATCAGCAGAAACCAAAGTCCGCCACCGATGAGGGTGGAGAAGACGAGGCAACGCGCGGACATCAGATCGCTTGGGCCCAGCGGCATCGGCGGCTCTACCGTGACCAGCCGCAACTCCACGGCAGGCGGCTCGGGCAGCCGCAGTTCGGTGTGCTCGAAGTGATAGGTGATCTGGATCGCGTTCATGCGGTCACCATAAGACAGCGTCGGCACCTCGATTGAGCAGATGCGTTCAAGCTGGAGGCATCGGTTGCGGTGAGACCATTGTCGGCAAGGCGGGACGCCGCTTCCTTGAACGCTCTTCAGCCGCCCGGCGATTGAGGGCGTCCGATTCTTCTCTACAGCCGGCTGCTATCCTTCACCCCGCTGAAACTTCACCAACCGCCGTCGATCCCGCTTATCAGGCCGCCCCTCCGACCGCGGTCTACTCATATCTGCAAGCTTGTGCTGCTCGCGCAGCCGCGCGCGATTGTCGAGGCTCGCTTGCGGCTCGCTGTAGTGGGTTTGCGCTTCCACCGCCGGCCCACGGCGCACAGGCAACCCCAGCACGTCGATTTCGGCCATCGCGCCTTGAACCCACACACTCACGCGGTCGCCCACGCGCACGGCATGCGCGGGCTTCACTCGTTCGCCGTTCACGTGCACCTTTCCGCCAGTCACCGCTTGCGTAGCCTGGGAGCGCGTCTTGAAAAAACGCGTACACCAGAGCCACTTGTCGACCCGGTGCCGATCCGCTTGGGTTTCGTCGGTTGCCATGGGGGTGCACTGTAAATCGAATTGGCCGGGATCTCATGCCGGAGCTTGCGAAAGCACCGGCGGGGCTAAAATCAACTTTGTGTTCGCAGTAGCCTCGGTGCGGCTCAAGATGCCCTCAATCGCCGGGCGGCTGGGAGTCTGCTCCTGTCCAGGGCCGGCTCATGACCGGCCGGCTTCACTCATGAACCCTGAACTTGAAAGGAGTGTCTCCCATGGCGATGCAATCCCGAATGGTGGAACTCGGCACCCCTGCCCCTTCGTTTCGCCTTCCCGATCCCGTCAGTGGAAAAGTCGTCGCGCTGGAAGACTTTGCCTCGAGCACGGCCCTGCTCGTTGCGTTCATCTGCAACCACTGCCCTTACGTGAAGCACATGTTGGGCGGCCTCGTCTCGTTCGCCAACGACTACCGCCCGCGCGGGCTGACCGTGATCGCCATTAGCTCAAACGATGTTGTTCACTACCCAGCCGACTCCCCGGCCGAGATGGCGAAACTCGCCCGCGAGCGCGGGTTCGACTTTCCTTATCTATATGACGAGTCGCAGTCTGCAGCACACGCCTACGACGCGGCCTGCACACCAGACTTCTATCTATTCGATCGCAATCGTTTGCTGGCCTATCGCGGCCAGTTCGACGGCAGCCGCCCCAGCAACAAGGTGCCCGTCACCGGCGGAGATGTCCGCGCCGCCGCCGACGCGGTGCTGGTCGGGCAAGCCGTGAGCATTGCCCAGATCCCAAGCGTGGGATGCGGCATCAAATGGAAGACCGGGAACTGACCTGCGGTTGAGCCCAGGCCAGGTCCAGCCCGTTCGCGCTATTGGCAGTGAGCGGGACGCACGACGAGATTTCCATCCAAGAGGACTTGCAGGAAGGGGCGAGGCTGTATAAACATCAGGGGTATCCTGCTAGCTCCAGTGCGGGCATTATGGGCCATGGTGAAGGTGC
>JBDTUL010000595.1:0-4081 GCA_040007735.1 Gammaproteobacteria bacterium
CGATGCCGGCGCGTCGAAAGATGTCGTCCTTACCGAAGTGGGGGTCGGCGACGATGAGCGTCGCCCGGTCCGGCCAGAACAGCGCCCGGTCGGGGTGGAGCAGCACGCGCGCGCCGCGAAGCTCTATTTCCGTCGTCTCCATCAGGCCGCACGCAATGCGTACTCTTCCAGCTCACGTGCCGCGCGCTCGATTCGAGTCTGCCAGGACTCCGTGGAAAGCATCTGTGTCTGCAGGCGGCTCGCCCAAAGCGGAAAACCCAGCGGCGTGAATCTGCGCGAGTCCTTCAGCACGAGACGGCGCCCTGAAATGCGCTTCAGCGCTGCAGAGATTCGGGAAAATTCCAGCTGCGCCTCCAGCACTTCGATGCGGGACTGCCGCAGCAGCAGGTTCTCCGGGTCGTGCCGCTCCAGAACGTCGAAGATCAGGCCGCTCGAGGCCTGAATCTGACGCGTGGTCTTGCCGCTGCCGGGGAATCCCTGGAACACAAGCCCGGCGATACGTGCAATGTCGCGGAACTGCCTGCGGGAAATTTCGCTCAGGTTCACGCTCGCCAGCAGATCATCGGCCAGATGCTCAGCGCTGAGCGCTGCCTCGAGCCGCGTCTCGTCTAGTTGAATCTCCGTCGGCGACAGCAGCTCAAAGCCGTAGTCGTTGGCGTTCACAGAGAACGTCTGTGGATGGCTGCGCGCCCAGCGTGCCGCCACGAGCGTTGCGATGCCTTCGTTCGCCAGCCTGCCGCAAAACGGATACATGAAGAGATGAAATCCCTCGCGGCTCTTGACGCGCTCCACGAGCAGCGTGTCTTTCGTGGGCAGGGCTGACCATTGGGCCTGCACGTCGAGCAGCGGTGCCGCGGCCAGCATTTCCGGGTGACGCGACCACTGCTCCGGCGCACCGAGCAGTTCCAGCACGGCGTCTGCGAGCTCCACTGAAAGCGGAAGCCGCCCACCCTGCCAACGCGGCACTTGCGTGCGGCGGGCGGTGGAGGCGCGAACGTAGGCGGTCATGTCCTTCACCAGCACGAGTTTCAGCACGCGGCCGGCGAAACCGAAATCGTCTCCGGGCTTGAGCCGGCCAATGAACGACTCCTCGACGGTGCCCAGGCGCGAGCCTTTCATCCATTTTACGGTCATCTCCGTGTCGCTCGAGATAGTGCCAATGGACATGCGATGCCGGCGAGCAAGCGTAGTGTCCGCAACACGCATGAGCCCGTCTTCCGCGCGCGCTACCCGGCGGTACTGCGGATAACCTTGCAAGGCGGTGCCACCGCGCGTGACGAAGTCCAGCGCCCATCCCCACTCCGCATCGGCAAGCGGGCTGTAGGCACGCGTGTTGCGCACCTCCGCCAGCAACTCGTTTTCGTCGAAGCCTGGGCCTGCTGCCAGCGTGACGATGTGCTGGATGAGCACATCAAGGGCAAGACGCAGAGGCCGGCGGGCTTCGATGCGCCGCTCACCGCTCGCCGCGCGCGCGGCGGCAATCTCTATCAACTCCCACGCATGCGTGGGCACGCACAGAATTCGACTGGCCGCGCCCGGACGATGACCGCTGCGCCCGGCACGCTGCATGAGACGGCCGATGCCTTTCGGACTGCCCACCTGAATGACCTGGTCCACTTGCGGGAAGTCCACGCCGAGGTCCAATGATGATGTGCACACCACACATCGCAACTCGCCGCGCTTCAACCCTTGCTCAATACGCGTGCGCAGCTCGCGATCGATGGAGCCGTGATGGAGAGACACCGTGGTGAGCCAGTCCAGTCTCCTCTCGAGGAGGGATCGATACCAGATCTCGGCCTGCGCACGCGTGTTCGTGAACAGCAACGTGGTTTGCGCCTTCTCGATCGCCGCCACCACATCCGGCACGAGCGCCGAGCCCATGTGACCCGCCCACGGAAAGCGGCTGACGTCGCGCGGGATGACGGCATCCACTTCGATCACCTTGTTCGCCGGTGCGCGAATGATGCGGCCGCGGCGGGGCGCACCCATCAGCGCGTGCAACGCTTCATCCAGATTCGGCAGCGTGGCGGACAAACCCCAGACCCGAAGAGCCGGGTTCAAGGCACGCAGATGAGACAGCGACAGCTCCAGTAACACGCCGCGTTTCGTGCCGAGCAGTTCGTGCCACTCATCGACGATGACGCAGGAGAGATTCCGAAGCTGATCGTGAGAGCTGGCGTAGCTGAGCAGAACGGAAACGCTCTCGGGCGTGATGATGAGCGCGTCCGGAGGGCGCTCGCGCTGGCGCTTGCGAACTGAGGAGGTGGTATCGCCCGTGCGCACTTCCACTGTCCACGTCGAACCGAGCGGTGCGAGCGGCTCTCGCAGGCTCAACAGCAAATCGTTCGCAAGCGCTCGAAGCGGAGTGATCCAAAGAACGCGTGGACCGGCTGTACGTGCGCCATCGACCAGGCGGTGTAACGCTTCGATCACCGGACCGAGCCACGCCGCAAGTGTCTTGCCCGTTCCCGTTGGCGCGTTGATGAGGCCGGACTCACCCTCGAGATAGGCACGCCACGCTTCGCGCTGAAAGTCGAAGGCCTGCCGGCCGGACGCTGCGAACCACGCCCGCGCGGCGCCCAGCTCTGCATCGACGCCTGATCGCAAAGGATGATTCATGCCGCCGGCTTGATGGGGACTGTCACGCCGTGTTTAAACGGACAGCCGGCGCGGAAGTTCGCTACGTCGCTGCCGATTCAGCGACGCGCATTGCGGGGTTCTCTTAGCGAGTCGCCACCATCACATCTTCGCTCGCTTCCTGTCTATCTAGAAGCAACGCGATCTGCGCGTCGGCTTTCTTCTCGTTCGGTGCAGCGGGTTTCTCCGGTTTGAACGAGTGCACGCCTGCGGCGCCCCACGGCGTCGCGAGCGCCTGGGTTCCACCCATCGACGCGCATCCGCCAAGCGTGGCGGCAATCATTACAAATAAAATATGTCGCATATCGTATTCCTCTCTACCTGAACGTTAGAACGTCCGGCGAAAGGAATCGTGCACGCAATGCGTCGCCGCCTCTGTCAGGCACGCGACACAAGTCACGATTCAGGCGGATGCGGCAGCCGAGCGGGAGCGGCGCGCAGGATGCGCGCGCGGCAAATCAGGACGAAACGGTTTTTTTCAAGAGATGGTTGGCGTCGGCCAGAATCTTGGTCAGCACGTGCTCCCAGGACCATTTCTGCTTCGCCTGCGCGTAAGCGCGCTCGGCAAAGCCCTTCATCATTTCCGGCTGGTCGAACAACGCGATGATCCGCGCCGCCAGCGCATCCGAGTCGTTGGGCTCGACGACGAAGCCGGTCTCGCCATCGTCGATGAGCTCCGGAATCGCGCCGATATTCGTGCCCACGCAAACCGCCTTCGCCCACATGGCTTCGACGAACACGACACCGAAAGGCTCGCGCAGGCTGGGCATCGCGAAAATCTGCGCCTGATAGAAACGCTGCTTCAGCGCCTCCCCACGCACTTCTCCATAGTGAACGATGCCGGTCTCATTTTCGGCTTCGACGCCTACCACATGCAGAACCGCATCCGGATGCGCCTCGAGTACCTTGGCAAACGCTTTCTTCAACGCGGGAAGCCCTTTGCGCTCGGGCTCCAGCCCGACGAACAGCACGTTCTTGCCGCGCTCGTCCTTCGCAACGTCATCTCGCTCGATATCGACATCCAGGTTCGGCCCCGAGCCCACCACCGTGATGCGCTGTTCGGGTATGCCGTAATCCTCCACCATGGAACGCTTCACATGCGAGCCCAGCACGAAGATATGGTCCTGCCGCAGCAGATTGAGCCGCTCGAGCGCATTCCACGTGGACGACACGAAGCGCTCGGGAAAATGCAGGCCGAAATCCGGCAGTTGCTTCGAGAGCAGGTTCGTATGATCGGTGATCGCGGTGTAGACCACGCCGGGCCGCTTCTTCCTCGCGAAGGGCAGATGGTTCACGCCAATCTGCACCACCATGTCGAGCTCATCGCGCGCGCCGATGGTGTGGTCGCTTGCGAGCCCGAACACCCAGTTCGAAGTGCGCGTACGCATCATGTGTTGGCGGAAGCCGGTGCCTGAAACGCACGATGGCGCAGCGAAGGCTGTCC
>JBDTUL010000596.1:0-4077 GCA_040007735.1 Gammaproteobacteria bacterium
CGTAGAAGAGGTAACGGAGAGAGAACAGTTTCGATGCTGAGTGGCTAGCCCTAGCGCGTGCTTAAGCAACTGCGCTGCATCGAGATAGCGAAATCGGGTGGCTTTGGCGTGCACAGCCTCGGCAAGCTTCTGGCATTTCGGAAGACCTGCGGATGTCCACAGACCGCCGGCCGCTTCGCCGACATCGAAGTACTTGTCTCGGAAATGCTCCTTGTTCGGCGATTTGGGCGCGAGCCACTCAGTGAACTTGCTTTCGATGCCGATGACCGCGCCGGAATGAAAGCGGATGGCAACGTCCAGATTCGGCGGTATGCCGTCGAGAGCAGTAGGAAACTGCGCTTCGAACTCGATCGGTGCCGCAGGCCCGTTCAACCCCAGCGCGGTGACAAGCAGACCAGGGGATCGCTCCGACCAGTAGTCGAACACGTTCACGGCGAGCGCTGCCGAGGAATGGAGCGCCGACATCTTCGCCCGCCGACCGGTGCCGCTCAACAACTCAGAACCCCCGCCGCGTTCGAAGGCTTCCTTTGCTCGGAGCGAGAGCGGCTGACAGAGGTTGCGCGACCATTCCGCGAGGTACCCCTTGCTATCGGTGTCGAGCGCTCTCGACTGAGCCCATGAGCGCTGCTGCGCCAGAAGGGCTGCCCTTGACGAGATGGCCCCGCGATTCCGTCCAACTGATGGCTCGGCGAAGTTCATGAGGCGTGCCCAGCGTGTGCCATCCAACACAACGTGTTGACCAAGGCCATTTCTTGCGGCGTGTGGCAGTGGATCGTCATCAGTGCCGGGCTGGCAATCACGATCGCCAGGCACTTCGCCCGCGAGATTGCGACGTTGAGCCGGTTCTTGCTGTATAGGAATTCGAGGTGACGAGGCAGGTCCTGCTCGCTCGAGGTCGTCATGGAGACGATGACAAGTTCGGCTTCCTGCCCCTGGAACTTGTCCACGGTGCCGACGCGGGCGCCGGCCGGCAGCACCCGCTTCAGCTGGTTCACTTGAACGTTGTACGGGGCGACGACGAGCACGTTCGCCAGTGACATCCGATGCTTACGGCCTGCACGATCCGTGTAGTGCTGTTGGAGCGCGCTGGTCACGATCTCGAGGACCATGTCAGCTTCCGCCTTGCTTCGCTGTGAGCAGCCCTGGTGCTCCAAGGGCACGTGAACGATGCCTGCAGTGGCCAAGAATCGATGTGCGTAGCCATCGAGCACCAGTGCACGCCGGACATTTCCTTCCTCCGGCTCCAGACGGCCGTCGTACACGGCATCGGAGATGAACCGGCAGAGTGTTGGATGCAGCCGATGGGTCGTTGCCAGGAAGATCCCCCGGTCGGGCGGGATCGTCGCAGCACCATCCAGCAGATAGTCCAGCGCCGAGTCTCCCGACCGTCCGGGATGCACCCCCTGCACCGGTTGGCTGAGCTGCATCTGGTCTCCAAGCAGCACGATGTTGCGAGCACACGTTCCCGCCGCCAGGAGATTCGCCAACGCGACCTGGCCAGCCTCGTCGACAAAGAGCACGTCGAACCGCTGGTCCGCGGCAGGATCCGAGAACAGCCAAGCCGTTCCCGCCACGAGCCGGGCCCCGGACGCCAGGACGTCGGCGTTGCTATCGAGGTTCTGGACCGCGCCGTTGGCTCCGTCGAATTCGGTCTCGGGCTTTGTGGCGCTGCACTTCTTGACGGCGTGAACGTGGTGGCCGCTCTCAGACAGCACCCCCATGACGCCGGACAGCATGTGATTGATGACCTTGTGGCTGTTCGAGGTGATGCCGACACGCCAACCCTTGGCCAGCAGGCAGGCGACCATCCTCGAGCCGGTGTACGTCTTGCCCGAGCCGGGAGGCCCCTGAACGTAAAGACAGGTGTGGTCCATCGCCTCCGCCGCCGCAAGGCTTCCGGCAAGGATGTCTTGCCCGGGCGCGATGATCGGCTGGCCCACAGACCAGCCCTTTAGTTTCGGCGGCTCCCGCAGAAGCAATCGCTCCAGAGCCGGGTAGCGGCTGTCATGTGCGAGCTTGCTGTCGGCGAACCGGAAGATCGCGTCGACGATCGTGTCCGACCCGATAGGGCGTGACGGTCCGATGTGGAGCCTTGGCGGCAGCGGTTCCTTTTTCGGTCCGACCTTGAGCTGCACCCGGCCGGCTTCCTCGTCGAAGGTCAACGCTCCGATGCCCTGGCCGGTATCGGTCCGAGTGCAATCGACGCCCGTTCTGAGCTTCGTTTCTTGCTCCGGGACCAGGTACGTGTAAACGGTCGATCTCTTGTCCGGCCTCGGTGGGTTCTCCAGGTCGAGCTGCAGACCGGCCAGGCATTCCGGGTCTTCGGCGAGATCCTCCTCGGTCATGTCTTTACGCGCGTAGAGAGCCCAGTACGCCGGCTTGTCCGCACGCCGATGGAAGTCCAGCAACTGGTAAGTCAACTCGGCTGCGCGGTCCTGTTCCGTCCATCGACTGGTCTCGAGCGGCAAGGTGTCGACGAGCCACTCCCGATACGGCACGAGCCTGCGCTCGGCTTCCTGCGCCCAAGTCAGTGGTGCGGCGTCGCCGCCATCCTCGTCAGCGCGCCTGTCGACTCGCTCTTTCCAGCGCAGACCGCTCGGGCGTAGCGTCAGTAGCCAATCCCTGAGCTGCTGGGTCGACTCGACGTCATCGCGGTTGTAGTCCGCGATGTCCTGCAGCAGCTGCGGTTCGTGCGTCTCGCGCCAGCGCTCGTAGTAGACGATGCTGGCGCCAGCCGATTGCACTTCGCCCTCGCGGGCTGGGCGGTAGAAGTGTTCGACGGACTTGATCGAATAGCTTGGCTCCGAGATCCGGATGCCTTCGCGGACCACCTTGTAGAGGTCGACGAGCACACCCTCGCGCAGTAGGTTGTCCACCTCGACTTCGCGCGTCGCGTGCCAGCTGGCGAGACGCTTCAGCGCCGATTCTTCGTAGCTGGCGTAGTGGTAAACGTGGGCGCCTGGAAATTTCCTCCGTCGCTCGGTGACGAAGTCCATCAAGCCCTCGAACGCCAGTCGCTCCTCGGCTCTGTCATGCCCCCAGAACGCCTGAAAGGTCCAAGCGCCGCGCTCGAGATACCAGACGCCGAAGAGGTACTCGAGACCGCCGTCTTCCAGCGGATCGCCTTCCATGTCGAAGAAGACGTCCCCAAGGTCCGGCTTCGGCAGTCGATAAAAGCCCCGGCGCTCCTCGGGGTCGAGTGGAAGGACCAGCCACTCCCGTTTGCCCGTGCGTGCGGCGCGCTCCTGGAGCTCAGCCTGCGACCGGAGCCGGGCGAAGATGTCGCCGCGCATGTTGGCGATCGCCGTCGAGGCGGGGAGGGTGGCGAGCTTGCCCATCGTGTCGATGCCTTGCGCCTCGAGCTTCCCCCATTGAACCCGGGTGATGTTCGCAACCTGGCACAGGTGATCGTCTCTCACGCGCTGGGCTTCGCAATGCTGCGCCCAACGGCACAGGCCGCAATGTGCGCAAGGCAGCGGATAGGTTTCGGAAGCAGCGCCAGCCGACAAAGTCCCGACACGGTCCAAGAACCGGCTCAACAGCGCCTGAAAGTAGTGCATGTAGTCCGCACACCCATACGCGCGCTCGGTGTGATCACCCAGGACGACATGCATCCGCTTCGGTTGCAAGCCTTGGGCGACCGTGACGAGGTGGCTATAGAACGCCAGCTGCACCAGGAATTTCGCCTTCGGCGACCGCGCCAGCTTCGTGTCCGCGACCTCGTAGCTCCAAGGCCCGAAGGTCGACTGGTCGCCGTCGATGCGCCGCAGGAAGTCTGCGTGTCCGAGCAGGGGCCCGTCGCGAAGCATGGCTTGGTAGATGACCTCGGCGCCGGCGCGCATGGCAGCGAGCGTCCGTGCCACCCTCTCATCATCGGTTCCACCATCAGCAGCGATGTCGACAACCGTGTGGCCCTCGGCACGAAGCCGGCTCAGGTACGCACGCTCGTGCTCATCGCCCTTCCGAGCAAACAGGTCGGCCGACTCGTCGAGCTCGACGCGCTTGCCCCTGAGAACTTCGTCCCCGAGGCTTTGGACCTCGGTCGCCGTCAGGTGTTCGCACTCCAAAAACGCGACG
>JBDTUL010000597.1:0-4066 GCA_040007735.1 Gammaproteobacteria bacterium
CGTTACGCTAACCGCTGTCGGCCGGGCAGCTCTCGAGCGGATACTGCGCGTGGAAGACCGCTGGTTCGATGACATCGTGCGCGGCTTCGACGAGCGCACTCTCACCCAAATCATTTGGGTACTACACGTTGTGCGCGAGAGATTGTCCTAGGTCGGTACTGGTCGACGGAGCGTTCCCCATCGCGCGGGCCGGCCGAGGGCTGTGCTATCGACGATTTCACTTTGAACGTAATGAAAAGTGCCAACCAGAACGTCGTATTGACGGAGCATCAAGCGAAGCGAGTGGAGCGCCTTGTGTTGTCCAGTCGAGATCAAGAAACAGGCGAAATGCTGCGCCAGGGGTTGCGCCTCGTCGAGGACCAGAAGGCGCGGGCCAAAACCGGCCTCAAAGCCTTGCGCGAATCGGCCCGCGTGGGAATCGCGGACGTCGAGGCGGGTCGATACCGGACATTCGATTCACCGTCGGAACTCAAACGCCACTTGGGTACTCTGCGCTACAGCGTGCTGTGTCGTAAGGGGCGATCCGAGAAGGGTGGATGACCGTGGCGCATGGAATCTGATCCGTCCGCCTTACGGCACGGCCGATGCCGACTCCCATAACATCGAGTCTACAGCGACCCATTGAACGACGGTCGGGCGTGCGGCTAGCGCGGCCTGCGCTTATTGAACCGCTTTCTGCCCGGATCGGTGTTATTCAGAGGTTTGTTTCGCCTGTAGGCCCTGCGATTGAGGTCGCCGCGTTCGCTTATCCGTCCCCCTTATGCAGGTGCACGTTCTTGAACTGAACAGGATAGCTGCCGATTGCATCCATCAATTCGGTTTCGTAGTCGGTGAGCCAAGACTAGCGTCGCCATCCCTAGCCATGTGCTTTTCATAGTTTAACACCGCTTGTTAGGTGGACAATGGTGGACGACGGGCTTCACGTTCTCACCAGCTGCATCCTCAGCCTGATAATGCGGCTTCTGCCCGTCTTTCGGATGGGCATCGAATCGAACTTTACCACCTTCTGAAGTTTCACTCCGAGCTTCATCCTTCGCGCTCTTTGTAGTTGAGTGCTCGACGGTGTGCGCCTTCAGTTTGCCGCTCGGACCAATTTTACTGTCTGGTCACAGCCTGCCGTCTGACGAGGTCGTACGTCATTTCCGTCACATACGTGCGCGGATCGGTCACGGAAGTCAGATCGCCGATCGCGTCGTATCCGAAGTTCGTGGTCGCGTTGACGCCACCCGGATTGAGCGTGGTCGTCAGCCGGTTTCCATTCGTCGCGTGGTAGGTGCTGCGAAGAATCAGCCCTGTCGGGTCGGTCGCGTTCAGACCTTGCCGACGCCGTTGTACGTGAACGTGTAAGTGGGACAAATTCCGCCGACCGCCGGCCGGCGCGCCTGCTGTAACAGCGAGCGGCCACTACCGCTTTCGTAATAGTTGAAATCGGTCTGGTTGAGGTTCGCATCCCGGATCCAGATTGGCTTGTTCCAGGTGGGATGCCAATCGGCTTCGACGATCAGCTGCGCACGGGTGCACGGCAGTACGCACGGCTTGGCGAGCTTGATCACCTTCTTGACGTTCTTGCGATCGTCATACGTGAGCTGGGGCGGTGACTATAAATTCAGGAATTGCCCATCCAACTTTGTAGTCGCGCTTGCCTCTCACGGACGACGCGCGTGTGCGCAGCGAGTGATGTGATTGCAGTCCGACTAAGCTCGGGTGCGTTGGTTTCTTGCAGAGTACGCATCGACGACCAGCAATGTCTTCAATTCGGCCACCGTCAGCCATGGCTTCCCACGATGGATAATCCGATGGCAGTTTGCGCAGACCACTGCGAGATCGTTGACGTGCGTTTTTCCGTTTTCAGCGAGCGTCGTCACCGGTTGCAGATGGTGGCATTCGATGAAGCCATTGCCCCGCGTTCCGTATCGGAGCGCAAAGTCGAATCCGCAAGCCTCGCATTCCAACTTGCCGGAGGTCTGCATGACTCGTCGTTTCTTTTGCTCGACGAGTTTGCGATTCCGCTCTCGAGTCACGTGTCGACGGCTTAGGAGCCGCCCTTCCGGGGCCTCTACGAAATCGTCGACGATGTAGTCGTTTTGGCTATCTGCGAAGTCCTCCGGCTCATCGAGGCTTGCCGTGATCGCGCGCGCTATCTTGCGACATCTGCGCGGATCGCCCGCAAACTGCTTCCAAACCTCCTCTTCTTCCTTCGCTCCTCGCACGAGCCCGGTCTTGCCACCTGATGTGTATTGAGGATCTAGCCGGCGAAAGTTCATCAGCTTCATGTAGACACCATTCGTGTTCCGGAATGTGTCAGACCGCTGTGATCGAGGAAATAGCTGCTCACCCAAAAGCCTGAGACGCTTACTCAGGTCCAGGATTTCTCTGCTCGCCCCCGCATTGCCTCATCAAAAATGTTACCCGATTGGGTAGTTGCCTCAGCTGAGATGTTACTGGCGACAGCCCCTGCCACCATGGCGCCTCCACGACTTCGGAGGGGCTATGAGCACCAAGATGACACACTCGGCGCGAGCGGAACTGACCAACGCTGTCCGCCGACGTTACAGCGCTGCAACTGGCATTGAGAAGCGCAAGATCCTCGATGAGTTCATTGCCGTGACTGGCTATCACGAGAAGTCGGCGATTCGAGCGCTGAACGCCGAGCCGGTCATCAAGAGACGACAGACCCGCGTGCGCGCCTCGCTGTATGACGAGGCGGTACGGGCCGCGCTGATCGTGCTCTGGGAGGCCTCCGACCGGGTATGCGGCAAGCGCCTGCGCGCGCTGTTGCCGATCTTGCTGCCGGCCTTGGAACGTAATGGACACTTGCATCTGGCTGAGCCCATGCGCCAAAAAATCCTGGCCATGAGCGCCTCGACCATCGATCGATTGCTGCGAGTACCGCGTAGCGCGACACGCCTGAAGAAGGCGCGCCGCGCGATGCCCGCAGCGCGCCGGCGCGTGCCGGTGCGCACCTTCGCGGATTGGAACGAACCGCCACCGGGAAGTATGGAGATGGACTTGGTCGCGCATTGCGGAGAGGCCAACCGCGGGAGCTACGTTAACAGCCTGGTGCTGACCGATATCGCCAGCGGCTGGACTGAGGCTGCGCCTCTGGTGGTTCGAGAGAGCGGCCTGGTCGTTGAGACGCTCGACCGTGTTCGTCAGGGATTGCCCTTTGCGCTGCGAGCGCTGGACGTTGATCACGGCAGCGAGTTTGTGAACGAGTCTTTGATCCAGTATTGCCTCAGCCAGGGGATCGAGCTCACACGCTCTCGGCCCTGGCGGAAGAATGACCAAGCCTGGATCGAGCAAAAAAACGGCGCTGTCGTGCGCAAGCTTCTGGGCTACCGCCGTTTCCAAGGCATTGCCGCCGCACAGGCGATCACCCGGCTGTACGGCGCTTCGCGTCTGTTCGTGAACTTCTTCCAGCCCTCTTTCAAGCTCGCGGAGAAGCATCGCCAAGGCGCTCGGGTGTCCAAACGCTACCATCCGCCGCAGACCCCCTGTGACCGGTTGCTGCAGGCTGAGAGCATTCCGGAGGCCTCTAAAATCAAATTGCGCGAGGTGGCCGGCGTCTTGGATCCGCTGAAGCTCTTGGAAGAGATACGCGCCGTTCAGGCGCATCTGGCGGCGCTCGCCGATGGAGAGCCACTTCCCGGCGCAACACATGAACCGCCGGATCTGTCGGCCTTTGTGGCCAGTCTTTCGAGCGCATGGCGCGGCGGGGAAGTACGTCCGACATTTTGCATCGAAGCCAAGCCGCGGTACCTGCGCAGTCTGCAGCACGTGGTCCAACGAGATGTCGTGCCGGTGCACAAGGACATTCCTGCGGTTGCCACACAGTCGGCTGCGCAGATTCCGCCGTCTGATCCCACTGAAAAGGCGCCCGAACGACCTCGGCTGATTTATGCCAAACGCGGCTCGCGCGCATTCCACGCGTTGAAGATGGTCTGGCCACTGGTGTGCTGGCGCCTCGAAGCCACCCCCAATATCACGTCTACGCAGCTGTTCGAGGAGCTCTGCGCACAGTTCCCAGGACGTTTCCATCCGTGGCATGACAGGCGGCTGATGAAAC
>JBDTUL010000598.1:0-4051 GCA_040007735.1 Gammaproteobacteria bacterium
ACCGGCCTGTCACGCCGGGGGTCGCGGGTTCGAGTCCCGTCCGCTCCGCCATCTAATGTTCTGCTGATGTCCGCTCAGGGCTTCTGAAGAACATAAGCGCCTGAAATTCCGAGGAATAGGGTCCACTGAGCGATCCTATTGTCTAGGGGTAGCCGGCGCGTCGTTGGGGTACGAATTGGGGCACGAAGGCCTTTCCACAGAGGCATACCCCAAAATGCTTACCGACACCATAATTCGAGCGTCTAAGGCGGCTGATAAGCCGCAAAAACTCTTCGATGGGAACGGACTGTTCTTACTGGTCACGCCCGCAGGCGGTCGCCTGTGGCGCTTCAAATATCACTTCCCCCGCGGTGGCCCCGGAAAGAAGGAGAAGTCTCTCGCTTTCGGGGTCTACCCCGATGTCTCGCTGAAGGAGGCACGCGCTGATCGGGATGAGGCTCGACGGGACCTGCGCCACGGAATCGACCCGGGCGTGAAGCGCCGGGCCGAAGCGCATTCGCCGGCCAATTCGTTCAAGGCGGTGGCCTCGGAGCTTCTGGAGATTTTGACGAAGGCGAGCCTCGCCGGTGTCAACCCGCCGAATGCCGCCTCCGAGGTCGTCGAACGCACCATTCAGCCGCACCGAAAGCGCAAAGCGCGCCGCCGGGAGCCTATTAGTGCCGACACGATCGAAACGATGAAGCGGCGCCTTGAGACGCACGTCTTTCCTTCAATCGGAGGCACCGACGTTTCGGCACTCACCGGCCCCGATGTTCTGGCTGTCCTACGGCGAATAGAATCGCGCGGAACGTTCGAGTTGGCCCATCGCGTTCGCTCGATTTGCAGCCGAGTGTTGCGCTATGCGAGGGCCACGGGTCGCAAGTGCGAGGATGTAGCAGCTGATCTCATCGGCCTTTTGATCCCGGTGGAGCCCGAGAGCATGGCCGCGATTGTAGAGCCCATCCAGATCGGCCAGCTCCTTCGCGCAATGTCGGGATATGCCGGGGAGCCACTCACGCGCTTGGCCATGCGGCTCGTTCCGTACATCTTTCCTCGCCCGATTGAGTTTCGAATGATGGAATGGGCAAACGTGACGCTCGATGGTCCGAACCCCGAGTGGAGGGTTCCTTGGCGGCGCATGAAGATGCGTCAGCCCCACATCGTTCCCCTGTCGCGCCAGGCGGTTGCCATTCTTCGCGAGGTGCATCGGTACTCCGGTGGCGGACGCTGGGTGTTTCCTCAATTGCGTCACCCTGACCGCCCGATGTCCGAGAACTGCATTACGGCTGGGTTAAGGGCAATCGGATACAGCGGAGCAGAGCAAAGTTGGCATGGCTTTCGAGCTTTGGCATCAACCCAGCTCAACGAACTGGGTTGGAACGATAAGTGGGTTGAGATGCAGCTCGCGCATTCGGATCACAATAAAGTGAGGAAAGTGTACAACCATGCCAAATACCTTCCTCAGCGTCGCGCGATGATGCAGAGCTGGGCTGACTACGTGGATGCTCTGCGAGAAAACACAGATCTCGCGATCGTGAATCACATCGGGAGAGAGTCGGTGATCACTGCCCTGAAGACAATTCATCTATACGAAAACTCACTGCTCGAAGTGTCTACCGCGGCGATGACGACGGACTCGAGTTGTTTTCAGGAACAGAAAGACCGCCAGGTCGCCTGACTGAAAACAGAGTCACGAGCGTGCTCCGTCGGAGGGAGCCCATTCTTGCGTCTTCGAGACTATGGCCCGGGGGCGGCGTGAGCCGCCCCCAAACATCAGGCGCGTTTCAGCGGATGTGCCTCCGCGCGCTGTCTGTACGCTGGATGTCTTGGCATTCACGTCCATCGTTCATTCTCATCCTCCTCAGCTCGGCTGCAAAAACCTGTCGTACGGCTTCCGAGTGGTCGTGACGCGTCTCTGCATTTTACTTCGGTTGTGAGTAAATGGAGCAAAGCGCCCTGAGCGGGTGTGGTCTTCCGTCGTCAGAGCGCGTCGTTCAGTACGGGCTATCAGCGTGTGTGTCCTGCCACGACGACTGCATTGCTTCCACCGAATGCGAACGAATTGGACATGAAGTTGCGCATCTCTACTCCGAGACGCGGCACGTTCGCGACATAGTCGAGATCGCAATCCGGATCCGCTTCCCGGAGATGCATCGTAGCAGGCAGGAACTGTTCGCGAAGGCCGATCAGACTGACGGCGAACTCAAGTGCGCCGGATGCGCCGAGAAGATGGCCATGCACGGACTTTGTCGAGCTGACTGCGAGCCTGTCGGCAGACGCGCCGAACGCTTGTCGGATCGCCTTTGTCTCGGTGACGTCGCTGATGCGAGTGGCGCAACCGTGTGCGTTGAGATAGTCGATGTCTGCCGGCGCCAGCTGCGCGTCGACAAGCGCACCTGACATCGCCGCGGCCTGTCCTTCCATGGACGGGATGCAAATATGCGAAGCATCCGAGTTGGAACCAAAGCCCAGCAGCTCGCAGAGTATCGGTGCGCCGCGTGCGGTCGCGACATCAAGTGACTCAAGGACAAGCATGGCCGCGCCTTCTCCAAGCACGCAACCCGAGCGATCTCGCGAGAAAGGGCGGCACGCTTCGCTCGGCAGCTTTCGATCTACATTCGCCAAGAGACGCATTGCTTGCCATGAGCGAACCACGCCGTTTGTGACGCACGCTTCGGTGCCTCCGACGAGTGCGCAATTGAGTCGTCCTTCTCGAATGGCGTTGAACGCTTGCCCGATCGCCATCGTCGCCGAGGCGCAACCGGTTGCATAGGTGAGGTTGGGGCCCTTCAATCCGAACCGTATCGACAGATGCGCGGCCGGCGCATTGCTCATGGCGCAGACCACGGAGAGAGGCTTGGGCGCGGTGCCGTGGTACCAGATGTCGCGGAAGATTTCCTCCACGGTGGACATTCCCCCGAGCGCCGTACCGATGTAGACGCCTGTGTTGGCCAGCAGCGAGTGCTCAGTGAGAAGTGCACTTTGTTCGAGCGCTTCGACTGCCGCATGCATTGCGTAGCGAGTGACAGGATCGAACAGCGCTCGATCCGCTGCGCAAAGCTCAGGGTACGAGCCTTCCATCAGCGGGCATGCCGCGACACACGGCTGCCCTGCAGGATCCGACGCGACGAGGCGGACACCGGATTGCCCCGTTCGAAGCGCGAGGGTGAGTTCGGGCACTGAATTTCCGAGCGCACACACGACACCGCATCCGGTGACGACGACGCGCTCGCGATGATGGGTCGGATAAAGCACGGTGCTGGATGATTCCGATTGGGAAACGCGGGTTGATGTATTCATCTGTGTCTCTCCTGGTGGAATGGAATAAGAGGACAGCTCCCAAGGGGGAGTCGGTATCCCCGGGGTGATGAAACGAACGACTATCGAAGTGCGCCCTAGACAGCCGAAGCTGGCTATCGTCCACATACTTTGGCGGTGAGCGGACTGGCTCGGTCGGTGCGGGTCAACCGCATCGCAGCCTGGAAGACCGAAGGCTGCCTAGATACGCGCAAAAGGATGCTTGTGTCAGTCGCTGTGCGTCTTGTGGAAAGCTGCTTCGCCAGCGTTCCGCATAGATTGCAAATTATCTGGGCAATGAGGCAGCGAGTTGCGCAATGGCACGAGAAGCTACTTACGCCGCGTGGCTTTCCGCCAGGCCGTTTTTTATCAGCAGTTTGAGATACGGATTATCGAACGGCATTTCCGCAAAAACTGAAAGGCCATCAGTCAGCAGGTAACCGTGCAGTCGGCGACTCCTACGTGGGCCCGTGACGTCGCACGTCCAGATATTCAGTCCGCCCTCCTGCTTTCTGTGGAGACGGAGACGCTCGAAGGCTTTCTGCGCCCATTGCCAGTCCGGCAGCTTTTCATCTCGCGCCACCCGAGCCAGTTCGGGGTGCTCTTGGATGTAGCGCATAAAGATGCCCGGACTCACAAGATATGCCGTACCAGAGACCGTGTGCACGAGAGCCTTGGCTTCGTTGATCATCAGGGTTCGCGATTGAATGCTCTTTCTCAGCCAGGCGATGAACCGAATCCCAGCTGCGTCTTGAGGGGCGGGCGCTGATTCAGC
>JBDTUL010000599.1:0-4032 GCA_040007735.1 Gammaproteobacteria bacterium
GCGATGGGTTGCTGGCGGGGGGTGACCCCACGCTGCGGCCCACCCCGGCACAGGTGCTCGCGCTGGAAGCCGGCCAGACGGTCATGATGCGCGTGGCGCTCCAGGGGCAGGTGCCCACCATTTTCCTGGTCCGCGCGGTCACCGCCGGCGGGTTCGACCGCCTATGTTATTTCGAAATCGCCCCGGACTGGCTCTGGAAGGACCTCACCGGCCTCATTCTGTCCACAGCGGTTGCCGTGGTGGATGCGGACGGCACGCTCCTTCAGGCCACGGTGCCCCTGATGCCGGAGACGGGGCGCATGTTCGCCCACCACATCAAGCTTGCGGGCGCCGGCATCACCGCCAGTCACCCTCTCTCGTGGCAGAGCGCGGGCGAGGAATGGCACGGCGTGCTCACGCACGTGTCGCTCGTGGATGAGCGCATCACCACAGTGCCGTGGGCGGTGGTCGCAGTCGATCGCGGTTCTACCTTCTTCCATCTCTCGAAAGACATCTGGGCCTTGCTGCCCTATGCGCTGGTGCTGTCGCTGGCGTTGGCGTGGATCGGCTCCACATATCTCGTGCGCCGGCACGTGCCGGCGCTTGCCGCGCTCAACGACGGATTGCGTGCGCTGGGTAGCCGGCGATTCGAGCGTCTGAACGTGGCCGCTCTCGATGAGCCGCGCGCACTGATCCGCACATTTAACAGTTGTGCGTCGACACTCGATGAGCAGTTCCGCGCACTCGAAACCCTCAGCGAGATCGACCAGCTCCTGCTCGGGCCCGCCGAGCTGGAACAGATGCTCGAATCCATTCTCGAGCGCGTACAGCGGGTCACTCACTGTCACAGTGTCGGCATCACGCTGCGCGATGCCGACGCACCGGGCCGGGGCCGCATTTACATTGCATCCAATGGCCTGACGGGCCTGCCAGTCAGCCGTGTCGCGCTGGATGACGACATGGTGGCGACCCTCGCCACCGAGCCCCAGGGGCTCACCATCACGCGCTGTGAAGAGACCCGTCATAGCTTCCTGCGGCCGCTGAACGAAATCGGTTCCGCATTCTTCTGGGTATGGCCGGTGATGCCGGGGGATCGCGTCGAAGCGATCCTTGCGGTGGGTTATCGTGAAGCGCCCGTTACCGAACCGCAGGTCGCCAGCAGCGGCGGGCAGTTCGCGCGCCGGCTCGCCATTGCGCTTTCGAAGACCGCCCGGGATGAGCGCCTGCACCGCCAGGCTCATTACGACCCGCTGACGGCGCTGCCGAATCGCCTGCTGTTCCTCGATCGTCTCAACCAGGAACTCGCCAGTGCGACGGCGGGCCTGGGCCGCGGGGCGCTGCTCTACATCGATCTCGATCACTTCAAGCGCGTAAACGATTCCGTGGGACACCCGGCCGGCGACCAGCTGCTCACGATCGTCGCGCAGCGATTGCGTTCCTGCGTGAAGGATGGCGACACGGTTGCCCGTCTCGGTGGTGATGAGTTCACCGTGATCCTGCGCAACGTGGCGGACCCGGATGCGGCGCGCTCCATCGGCGAGCGCATCATCGAGTCGCTGCAGTTGCCGGTGAACCTCGGCGGCAAGGATCAATACGTCTGCGCGAGCATTGGCATAACCCTGTTCCCGGACGATGGCATGACCATCGAAGAGTTGATGCGCAACGCGGATACCGCGATGTATCGCGCGAAGGACATGGGCCGCGGCCGCGCGATGTTCTTCGACCTGAACATGACCGGAAAGCCCGCCGCGCCCACGGAAACCGGGCTGCATCGCGCGCTGCGCCGGCGCGAGTTTTCCTTGTTCTATCAGCCGCAGTTCTCCGTGGCCGACGGCAGCCTCACGGGTCTAGAGGCGCTGCTGCGCTGGCAGACGCCGCGCGACGGCGTGCGCTACCCCGGTGAATTCGTGCCGGCTGCGGAAGAGAGCGGCCTCATCGTCGACATCGGCGGGTGGGTTCTCGAAACGGCGTGCGCGCAGCTCGCGGAGTGGCGCCAGCAGGGCATCGCCCCGCCGCGTCTCGCATTGAACGTTTCCGCGCAACAGCTCAAGCACGCGGAATTCCCGAAGGCCGTGCGTCGCGCGCTGGATAAATACAGTTTGCCGCCGGCCTTGCTGGAGCTGGAACTCACCGAAAGCGTGTTCGCTGACGAGGCCGCGGGCGCGGCGCTCGTGAAGCTTTCCCAGATTGGCGTGCACCTGGCGCTGGATGACTTTGGCACCGGCTACTCATCGCTGAACTACCTGCGCCAATATCCCATTGGCACGGTAAAGATCGATCGCACCTTCCTCGAGGAAGTGCCGCAGAACCCCGCTTCTTCCACGCTGGTCGAAACCATCGTGGTGATGGCGCACGCGCTGGGTAAGCGCGTAGTCGCCGAAGGCATCGAAGTGGTGGAGCAGCTGGAGTTCCTTCGTGAACGTCGCTGTGACGTTGCGCAGGGCTACTACCTGGCGCGCCCGCTCGCCACGGCCGCCGTGACAGAGCTGCTCCAGGCCCGCACAATCGCCGCACGCGCGCCGAGCGAGATCCGCGAAGCGGGTTGATGGGCGCGCGACGAAGTACCCAACCCGGCTGACGACCGTGCCATGAACGCGCGCACGAGAATTTCGATTATTTTGGTCGCCTCGATGGCGGCCGGATGCGCCAGCGCGCCGCGTCCGCCGGCGCCTCCCGACGCAAAACGTGACGCGGTCGGCAGTTCACGACTCTCGCCGGAGTCCTCCGGCGAGCAGCTCGTGCGAATCGCCACCGGCCTCATCGGCATTCCGTACAAGTTTGGCGGCGACGATCCGCGCGGCTTCGATTGCAGCGGGCTCGTCTTTTACAGCTACGACCGCATGGGTGTGGAAGTGCCCCGGACCGCGGCAGACCAGCGCCGCGCGGCCGAGCGCGTGACGCGCGCCGAGCTCACTCCCGGCGACCTCGTGTTCTTCCGGAATTCCACGCGAGTCGTTGATCACGTGGGTATTTACGCTGGCGCCGGACGGTTCATCCACTCGCCCCGCGCCGGTTATGTAGTGTCCTACGCATATCTCGACGACCCTTATTATCTCGAACATTTCGCTGGGGCCGGGCGCTTGCGCTGAATGCGTGCGGCAAAGCTTATGTGAAACTTATGTCGTATTCCTTCGACATTACGCGCGCGCGCTCAGCGTGATAAGTACAACTAGCGGGGAAGTGAATGTTTCGCTGAGAAGTTGTGCACACAAGATCGCTTGACGCTCAACCGCGACGAGTTGACACTCTCGCTTCGAAGTGAAAAGGGCAAACTCGTCGAAAGGCGAGGACGCAAAGCCACCGGTCTACGGGAGAGTTTCTCCTACGACGGCGGGGCTGCCACGGTAGCGCGCTCGCGCCACCAGAAGCGGCCTCAATCCGTCCCGAAACTCCCTTCCGAAGAACAGGCGGCACGTTAAGCGCACGGGGTCGGGAACGAGTATGGGTCCACAAGCACGTATGGCAGCCGGTAACGCACCACGTCCGGAAGCCGGGGAAGGCGCGGCAGAATCGTCCGCCGCGGGTCCGTTCGTCATCAATCTCTGCTCCTCGACCACGCCCATGGCGTTGGCGCATCCGGATTCACCGGAGCTCAAGCGTTTCAGTTTCTTCGTCAGCCGCCGCCGCGAGGACAATCGCGAGCGCTTCCGCCTTCACATGGGCTACTTCACCACCCTGGCCGAAGCGGAAGAGTGGCTGAGCGCCATTCGCGATCTGTACCCCGGTGCCTGGGCCGGCGAAGCGCCGGGCAAGAAATTGCGTGCACGCGCCGCTGCTGCCGCTCTGGCCAACGACTTGCCGCCGCCGCCCGCGCAGCCGCGTGCCGCTTCCGTAGCGCCCGCAGCCACCAACCGGATTCCTCAGGCCGCCGCCGCACCGGCACCTGTCGCACCAGTTGCCGCACGGCCCGCCGCTCCGGCCTCCAATCGTGTGAACGTTCCCACGCTGCAGGCCGCCGCGCCGCCTGCGCCTGTCGCCGCGCCTCCCGCGCCCGTCGCGCCCCGAGTCGCGGCGGCGAATATCATGTCCCCTGTTCTGGCCAGCATGCCCGCT
>JBDTUL010000600.1:0-4027 GCA_040007735.1 Gammaproteobacteria bacterium
AGCTCGGACTCAAGGTTATCATGTACGACGCCGGCGAGCACAAGAACGTTGCAAAGCAGGTCGCTCAGATGGAGGATCTCATCGCCAACAAGGTCGACGTGATCTGCATCGTGCCCGGCACCACGGTGACCGCGATGGCCCAGATCGATCAGGCGATCGCGGCGGGTATCCCGGTCGTCAACGTCAATATCATGAGCGACAATCCTAAGGTTCTCGGGCGCATCCGGTCGGACGACTACGAGCAGGGTCGGCTGCAAGGCGAGTTCATGGTCAAGGCGCTCAACGGCAAGGGCAATGTGGTGATGATGTCAGGGGTGAGCGGCAACAGCGCCTTCATCAACCGTGCCAAGGGTTTTCATGACTACGTAGCTAAGCACCCCGACATCAAAATCCTGTCCGAGCAGTGGACACCGAACGCCACCGACCGCGGCCTCAAACTGATGGAGGACTGGAGCCAGACCTTCCCGAAGATAGACGCCGTGTATAGCGGCGCCGACCGCCTCGCCATCGGCGCAGCGCAGGCGCTGCTGGCGCAAGGTAAGAAGCCCGGCCAGATGGTCATCACCACAATCGACTACAACGACGACACCGAGCGTTTCGTGCGCGAGGGCTGGATCTCGGCGGCGATGGCGCAGACCCCGGTAACCATGGGTCGCTGGGGTATCCGCGTGGCGCTGCTGGCGCTCGCGAAGCAGCCAATCCCCGACAAGCTGTTCACGCCGATGTATGTCGTCACCAAAGACAACGCCGACAAGGTCGACATCAGCGCGGTGCGGCAGCCCAAGGGCTGGCGTCCCCCGTTGTAAAGCTCGCTTATTGGCTCGGTCGATGAAACCGTCGGTGCAGTGTAGCCCCCAATGAGTGAGGATCCCGGCGGAGCGGTCGAGGGGGCACTGACGCGCGGGCGCCGGCGCTTGGCCGAGTGGGCCGGCCACGCGACCTGGTCGAGCGTCGGGCTCATCGCCGTCATCGTGGTGATGGTAATCGTCTTCTCGCTGCTCAACCCGAACTTTTCCAGCGAAGTGAACCTGCGTAATGTGAGCCGTCAGACCGCGATACTCGGCATCGTGGCTTGTGGGCAGACCATGGTTATTCTCTCCGGCGGCTTTGATCTCTCCGTGGGCATGACGATGGGCCTCATCAGCGTCGCTGGATCGATGGTGATGAGCGAATACGGGCTGTGGCCGGGCATTTTTGCCGGCATCGCGATGGGCGTCGCGATCGGCGGCTTTAACGGCGTGATGGTGGCGAAGGCGGGCTTGTCGCCCTTCGTCGTCACCCTCGCGATGTTTTCCGCCGCGCGTGGATTCGCGCTCATCCTGTCCGGCGGTCTGCCGATCACCGACTTGCCGACGGCCTTCAGCTTCCTCGGAGCGGGTCAAGTGTTTACAATTCCCCTGCCCGCCCTCATCGCCGCGATCGTATTCATCGGCTGCGCCCTACTCATGAAGCGCACCGCCTTTGGCCGCTATGTCTATGCAATCGGCGGCAACGAGGAGGCGGCGCTCTACGCCGGCGTGCCGGTCTCGCGCTATAAAATCGCGGTATGGGCACTGCACGGCTTCCTGGTCGGCGTCGCCGCCGTTATTCTCACCTCGCGCGCGGTATCGGGTCACGCTACACTGGGCGAAGGCATGGAGCTGGAATCGATCGCCGCCACCGTCATTGGCGGTACCGCGCTCGGGCGCGGGCGTGGCGGCATCTTCAACACCTTTCTCGGGGTTGTAGCCATGGGCATACTCACCAACGGGCTCAACCTCATCAACGTATCGAGCTACTACCAGATGGTGGCGATCGGTGTCATCATCGCCGGCGCCGTCTACGTCGATCAGTTGCGACTGCGGCGAGGTTGAGGATGGACGAGCGTGCAGAGAGCACGGGCGAGCCATTGATCCGGATGCGCGGGATCGTCAAGGCGTTCGGCGCGGTGCAGGCGTTGCGAGGGGCGGATCTCTCGCTGTGGCCGGCCTGGTCGGCGACAATGCGGCCGGCAAGTCGACGTTCATGAAGGTGCTCACCGGCGTGCACCGGCCCGACAGCGGGGAAATCCTGTTCGAGGGGCGGCCTGTTGTGTTCCATTCGCCGCGCAATTCGCGCGCCCTCGGCATCGAGATGATTTATCAGAATCTCGCGCTCGCCCAGAATCTCGACGTGGTGGCGAATGTCTTCCTTGGCCGCGAGCACACCCGTACGGTCGTGCCGGGTCTCGTGCGGCGCCTCGACGAGCCGCGCATGGAGACGGAGACGCGGCAATTGCTCGCGCGGTTGCGCATTAACATCGCCTCGATGCGCACCAATGTCGAGCGTATGTCAGGCGGCCAACAGCAGGCGGTAGCGATCGCGCGGGCCGTGGCTTTCCAGGCTCGCGTGGTCATCATGGACGAGCCGACTGCGAGCCTCGCGGTTAAGGAGGTCGGCAAGGTGCTCGATCTCATCAACCAGCTGCGCGCGGGCGGTGTTTCCGTCATCCTGATCAGCCATCGCCTGCAGGACGTCTTCACCGTGGCCGACCGGGTCATGGTGCTGCGCAGCGGTCAGTGCGTTGCCGAGCGGCCGATCCGCGACGCGACCATGGACGAGATCGTGAAGTACATCGTCGGCGCCGAAGCCGGCGATCTCAGCCAGATCGCATCGGGGCGCTGAACGCACGACCGCTGTGTGTACCGAGAGCTTTTGCTCTGTCATTGCCAGAAACTAAATCCAGACTTATTGGATTGTTGTGCTGGCACTCAGAGTCGGTGCGGTGGCGCTACGTCGGCTCAAAATGCCTTGACGCCGCAAGCTCTCGGCACAGCTTTACGTCTCTTCTTGTATTGCCGCAGGTCGTATCCATATTAACTTATGAATACAAAATCGTTTCAATATTTGGAGATCAATCATGTCGGGTTCATGCTGTGGCGGCTCCGCCAAATCCGAGCCGAACAAGGTTGCAATGACGGCTGCACCGAAGTTGACTGAGGCTGCTGCCCAACAGTCGAGCGTAAACTCGGAAAAGAGTGAATGCTGCAAAGACACGCCGGCAAAGAATGAAAAACAAGGCTGCGGTTGCTAAATCGAGTCACCAGTTTGTTGCCGGAGGCCGCCGCAATTGGCGGCCTTTTTCTTATAGCGCTCGCGACCGCGCAGTCAGCATCAGGCTTGCAGATCGCCTTTCTTCTGCAAATATTCCTCGCGATTTACCTCGCCGCGCGCGTAGCGCTGCTCAAGAAAATCGAGACCGCTGGAACGTCCGGCAGCGGCCTGAAGTAAATTTACCGCATAATAAAATCCTTCGCCCGTATAGCGCTGATTGATGTGCGGGCCATGGTTTGAATCCGAGCAAGACAGCTGTGTGGCCGCTTCATTGATGTACCTTTTCATGGTGGTGCGACGACAACATCCTTCTGCGTGCATGGTCCACCCTTTGTAGGAACCATCGCCGTGTCTAGGCGACGTCCTCGAACTGCACGATGGCCGTATCGACATCGACTCAAACGCCATCCCTGGGAAAGGACTCCCTTGCCTTGCCACGAGCTTGCCGGCATCGGCGCTTACCGGAAGTGGGACAACTACGATGGATCGTCTCACCCCACGTTGATGTCGTTCCAGACCCTCTGGTCCACGAGTTTGCCGCCCTCGACCAGGAAGCGGTCGATGAAGCGGATGCCCTCGAACGGGCGCCCGTCCGGCCATTCGCCTGAGAGTGTGCCGAAGCAATAAACGACCACGCCCTGCTCACCGAAGCATTCGTCGGAGCCTTCATAGGTCTTCTTGACGAAGCGATAGCGCTTGCCGCCCCACGCGACGAGTTCCTCGAGCGCCCGGAACCGGGCGTTACCTGGAAAGGTCATCTGGAAATCCTCCGCGAGAAAGGCGCGAGCGTAGTCGAGGTCGCGCGCTTCCATGGCGGCAAGAAATGTGCGCACGGTTTCGGTTGCCGACGCCCCCGGCCTGCCAGGCGTGCGCGATGCGCCCTCGCGCATGTAGTTGGACGGCTTCTCCATGGCTTACTGCCTTTTTTGTCTAAGGGTTTAACATTTGGATTTGG
>JBDTUL010000601.1:0-4021 GCA_040007735.1 Gammaproteobacteria bacterium
CGGATCAACCAGTTGCGGAAATCGTCCAGTGCGGCGAGCCAGCTCCGTAAGGCCAATAGAATCAGCAGTTTACGTGTGTCGCCGAAGCCATTGGCGCTAACTCACACACTCGCAAAGACTTGGCGTCGTGTCAGCCGTGCTGGACGATTATCGAACTCATGGTCTAAGTCCGCGGCGACCGCACTCGCGCGATCCGCTCACTTCTTGCAAGCGTCACGACACTGCTGAAAAAAATCGGGATCGAGGCGGTGTCGCTCGACCAGCCAGTCTGCAAACGCGTCGCTGTATTGCGGTGAAGAGTACTGTGGCTTGTAGAAGAAATTTGGTTGTGCGTTGATGTCGTGTGTCTTCCGCACACAGGTGATGTCGTGGCTGCTGATTCTCGTCCTTTCCGGCAGTATTGAATTCACCTTCTTGAGAAGCTCTGTCTGTCGGTGCGGATAGAGGAGGTCAGTACGCATCGCTTTGAACGCCGGGGCGTCAGAGTCGTTAACCAAGCGCACCCCCGTCGCCCCTTCCGCTCCAGACAACCGCACTTCGCCTGGCAGCACGCTGATTGTCGCGCCGACCGGAGCCGTCACGACCTTGTGGATTCCATCCAACCACGAACTCCGTACGCGGTCGACTTCGCGCTCGAGTGCTGCTCGAAGATCTTCGGTAGTGCCAGGCTCGCTCTTCGCGCCGTGCCGAAAATACACCATGCCCTGTACAAACGCGTTCTTCTGCTTGCCTCCGACGTCGTAGTTTCCGGTGGCCGCAAAAACCATCGGCATCGCTACGCCTTGAATGACGAGCGCGACAACGTTGCCGCCTTGCCTGGTCGCGGCGCCAAAACTGAAGGTCGAGAAATGTTGATCTGTGTACTTCTGGACCTTGTCGACGACTGTCGCCGGATCAACCTTACGGATGGGGGTGAGGTCCACGTTCGAAGGGGAGCCGTCGTTATTCACGCCGAACGCGATGCAGCCGCCACCGGAGTTCGCGAACGCGACGATGTCCTTCACCAACTCACACCAATCACCGTTGGATGACGGATCGAACATCGACTTGAAATCGAGATCGGCCGCTTCGCCATCCGCGTTGGCGATTTTCGCCAGGATTGCATCGTCCATCGCCGCTCCTCGTGCATCCGCTGTTCGACCACGGCGATATTGTGACCCCGGCAGAGCTTGGCGGGCAACAAGGCCGATTAACACCGACGCCACCATGAACGCGGTGGTTGCTGTTGGGCTGGACTCTGTTACAGTTCAGCCGGGATGGCCATCGAATACGATGAGATCGGCATCTGGTCCGAGGTCAAGCTCGCCATCATCAAGGAATACGCATCGGCGTATACGACCATCCTCGACGCTCAGCGCCGGGATAAGATCCGCAGCCTGAAATGGCTTTACATCGACGCGTACGCAGGGCCGGGCTATCACCTCTCGAAGACCAGCGGTAACCGCGTCGAGGGCAGCCCGTTGATCGCCCTCAACACGTCGCCCCCGTTCGCTGAATATCATTTCATCGACACCGAGCCGAAGCGCGCCGAGCAACTCCGGACGCTTGCTGGCAACCGTCCTGACGTTTTCACCTACAGCCAGGACTGCAACACGGTCCTGCTACGCGACGTCTTTCCGCGCGCCAAGTTCAGCGATTACCGCCGGGCTCTGTGCCTGCTCGACCCCTACAACATCGATCTGACATGGGAGGTCATTGAGGCGGCGGGCAAATCAGGTTCCATCGACATCTTCTTGAACTTTATGATCATGGACATCAACCGGAACGCCATGCGGCGCGATCCGGGCCGTTCGGTGCCGAGCAAGATGCATCAGTTGACACGCTTCTGGGGCGACGAGACGTGGAGAGATGTCGGCTATGCGACCGACCACGACCTGCTCGGCGCTCGCACAGAGAAGGTCTCGAACGAGGAGTTCGCGGAGGCGTTTCGGCAGCGGCTCAAAACCAAGGCCGGATTCGCCAACGTGCCGCCGCCGATGCCGATGAAGACCAAGAGCAATTCGACCATTTATTACCTGTATTTCGCCTCGCCGAAGGCGGTCGCGTCTGGTATCGTGCGCGACATTTTTGCGAAGTATCAACGGCGACAGGGGTTATAGCCATGGCGACAAATTCACACATCGAATGGACCGATGCGACGTGGAATCCCGTCACGGGGTGCACGAAGATCAGCCCCGGCTGCAAGCACTGCTACGCCGAGCGCATGGCCCACCGATTACAGCTGATGGGCCAGAGCAACTACCGCAACGGGTTCAAGGTGACGCTACAGCCGCAGATGCTCGAACGACCGCTGCAGTGGAAAGCGCCGAAGCGCATCTTCGTCAATTCGATGAGCGACCTGTTCCATGTGGACGTGCCGCTCGAATTCATCCAACAGGTCTTCGCGACCATGAACCGCGCCCACTGGCATCAATACCAGGTCTTGACCAAGCGGGCCGACCGGCTGGAGGAATTAAGCGCCAAACTGGCTTGGTGTCCGCACATCTGGATGGGCGTCAGCGTCGAAAATGCTGGATACATCGAGCGCATCGATCATCTGCGACGAACCGGCGCACACGTGAAGTTTCTGTCGCTCGAACCGCTGCTCGGCCCGCTCCCGAAGCTGAACCTGCGCGGCATCCATTGGGTAATCGTCGGCGGAGAATCAGGCCCGAACGCCCGTCCGATGGACCCGGCATGGGTGACGGACCTGCGCAACCAGTGCCACCGCGCCGATGTCGCGTTCTTTTTCAAGCAATGGGGCGGCGTTCAGAAGAGCAAGACCGGCCGGACGCTCGAAGGCCGCACGTGGGACCAGATGCCAGAACAGCACGCGTTGATGCTGGCGTAACGGTTGTGGGGCAGAATCTGGCGAGACGCCAATTTATTTTCTGAGCGATGGCCGTCGACCACTACATTCCCCAGTTTCTCCTCAAGAACTTCAGCGTCGATCCGAATTCACGGCAAGTCTGGGCCTACGACAAGTCCACCAGCAGATCGTTCAGAACCAACGTCCGCAACATCGCAGCCGAGAAGGGCTTTTACAGACTGGAAGTCGGCGGAAGAACGCTGTCGCTGGAGGAAGGTCTCAGCAGCCTCGAAGATAAGACTGCGGCGATCATCCAACGCATTATCGGCGCGCGCTCCATCGGCGGCCTGTCGGACGACGACCGAATCGTGATTGCAGTGTTCGTGGCCGTTCAAATGCGGCGCGGTCCGAACAGCCGTGCGCAGATCCAAGCGCTGGGCGAGGCGGTGCGAGCCACTCTTGGCGAACGCGGATTTGATGTCGGTTCAATCAACAAGGTGGCGCCGGAAATGTTGCCGGGCGACGCGAAGGCCATCTCGATCTTGTCGCTGACCGATTCCCAGGAGTTTGTGCCCTATATTCTCGACAAGGTGTGGGTCTTGTTCGAGACGTCGCCGACCGTGCCGCTTTACATTTCCGACAACCCGATCGGCCTTCAGAACTTGGTCCAAAAGGCGACGCCCATCTACGGCAACCTCGGGCTGGGGGTCACGGGCATCGAGGTCTACCTCCCGATCTCCAGTACGCTGTCCCTCGCGTTCTATTGCCGCTCGCATGAGCAGGTCATCCGTGAGGCCGTTGATCGCATGCGCTCGGCCATCATACGCAGCCCGCAGCAGGAGTCCCTGCGCCTGAGTGAGTTGCTCGACTGGATGCGCGCGTTCCGCAAGGGCACGCCGATGACGCTCGAGCCGCCGCACGTCCTGAACCAGAACTCCCTGCAGGTGCGCCAGGCCGAGCGCTACGTGTATTCCAGCCAGCCTGATTTCACCTTGGTCGAGGACATGATTTCCAATCAGCCGGGCTATCGGACGGGACCAAGGCCGCGCGTCTTATAGCACGCAAGAAGCAAGGCGGCGAGCCAAGCGTGAAACGGATCTGGCAACCATTGTTGCCACAGAGCCGCTCACAGGCGAGTAATGGCGAAAGGCGACAATCGAACGCTCTTTGCGGTGTCTCCGACAGGGCTGCAACAGATCTAGAAAGCGCCATCAAGTCGTCGCGAGTGTTTGT
>JBDTUL010000602.1:0-4008 GCA_040007735.1 Gammaproteobacteria bacterium
AGAGCCTCGGAATCAAGAGCCTCAATCGCCGGGCGGCGGGGCGATGCCCTTCCTCACGGCGAACTCACGGCCTCCTTGCGCATCAAGGTACTTTTACCAAAGAGCGACTCAATCAAATCAACCGCCAGCACGGCGGTCTTGTTCCGCACATCCAGCGCCGGATTCAACTCCATCACATCCAGCGACGCGAGCCACCCGGTGTCCGCAATCATCTCCATGCACAGCTGCGCCTCACGATAAGTAGGCCCACCGGGCACCGTGGTGCCGACACCCGGCGCAATCTCCGGATCCAGAAAATCCACATCGAAACTCACATGCAGATGAGTCTGCGCATCGAGATCCGCCAAGGCGAGCTCCATAGTCTTGCGCATGCCCATCTCATCGATGAACCGCATATCGAACACCTCGAGCCCCTGCTCGTGCACGAAGCGTTTCTCACCGGCATCGACGCTGCGAATGCCAATCTGACGGATCCAGTGCGGACTGAGCGCTGGCGCTTGCCCGCCCACACGCACGAGCTCCGGCGGACCAAACCCGCACAAGCACGCCACCGGCATACCGTGAATGAAACCGCTCGGCGTCAGCGCGCTGGTGTTGAAGTCCGCATGAGCGTCGAGCCACAGCACACGCAGCTTCTTTGAATTCTCCCGACAGTGGCGAGCGATGGCGCCGATGGATCCGATGCTCAGGCAGTGGTCACCGCCCAGCAGGATCGGCAAGTTTCCGCCCAGCAGTTCCCGAGACACTGCATCGTGCACGAGCTGGTTCCAGCGGACGACCTCACTGAGATTGCGATACCCATCGACCATTTCTCCGACGGGATTGGAAGGCCCGTTGAGATTGCCGCGATCGAGCACGCTCCAGCCTCGCTGCTCGAGGGCACGCCGCAGGCCCGCGACTCGCAACGCCTCGGGCCCCATCGAGGATCCGAGGTCGCTCGCGCCAATGTCGGTTGGCGCGCCGATGATGCTGGCCACGCGTGCAGCCACAGCTTCAGTGGCCCTGGCCTCGCCCGCGAGAGTGGTTTGTTCCGTCATGCTTGTGCTTCTCCAACAGATCGCGACAGAGCGCGTGGAAGGCGGGTGCGCCGATGCGCCATCCAAGGTATTTTCGGATCACAGCTCCGGCAGCGGGACCACCCAGCGCCGGCCCAGCCTCGACTGACTGGATGACCCGACCAATGGCCGCATTATCCGCCGAAACAATAGCCGTAGGCGACACGCATCAGGTATCCGTGCTGCTGCAGATGCCTGCGCGCGCCACGGCGTGCTTCGTGCTGGCGCACGGCGCCGGCGCGGGAATGCGCCACGCTTTTCTCGAGGCGACGGCGAACGGGCTTGCGGAACGAGGCATCGCCACGCTGCGCTACCAGTTTCCCTACATGGAAAGCGGCTCGAAACGGCCGGATCCGCCGGCTTTGTGCCACGCCACCGTGCGTGCGGCCGTTGCGGAGGCCGCGCGACGCGCGCCGTCGCTCCCGCTCATTGCCGGCGGCAAGTCGTTTGGCGGCAGGATGACGACGCAAGCCCAGGCGACCGCGCCGCTGCCGGGCGTGGTGGGGCTCGCGTTCATCGGTTTTCCGCTCCACCCACCCAAACGCCCTTCGGATGAGCGCGCCGAGCACCTGTCGAAGGTGCACGTGCCGATGCTGTTCCTGCAGGGAACGCGCGACGAGTTCGCGGAACCCCAGCTGCTCGAGCCGCTCATCGCGCGACTGGCCGATCGCGCCACGCTGAAATCCTTCCCGGATGCCGACCACTCGTTTCACGTTCGCGCGCGTAGCGGGCGCACGGATGCGCAGACTTTCAACGAATTGCTGGAGGAATTGGCCGGCTGGATCGGGACGACGCTGCAAAAATGATCGCGGTTACAATCGGGACGTGTAACGCCTTCCGGCACCTGGGAGATCCCGCTTGAACCGCCCTCCGTATACCATTCCCGAACTGCGCGAGCTGGATGTAGCGCATCACCTTCCGCCTCAGCAGGACTATCAGCTGATGCGAGACATTGGCGGCAGCCGCATCATCACTCGCGGTGAAGGCTGTTACATCTACGACGGCGACGGGCAGAAATTGCTCGACGGCATGGCCGGGCTCTGGTGCGTGCAAGTGGGTTATGGCCGCGAAGAGCTGGCGCGCGCAGCCTATGAGCAGATGCGGGAGCTGCCGTACTACAACAGTTTCTTCCGCACGGCCGCGCCCACCACGGTGATGCTCGCCGCGCGCATCGCCGGCCTGACAGGCAGCAAACTCGCGCACATCTTCTTCAACAACTCCGGGTCAGAGGCGATCGACACTATCGTGCGTCTCGCACGATATTACTGGCAGGTGAAAGGCCACCCGGATCGAAACATCATCATCGCCCGCGAGAATGGGTATCACGGCTCCACTATCGGCGGCGCAAGCGTTGGCGGAATGACGGCCATGAAAGCTCAAGGCGGCCCCTGGGTGCCGGGCATCGAGCATGTGATGCAGCCTTATCATTTCGGCGAGGGGCTGGGTGAAACACCCGACGCCTTCGCCGAGCGCGCGGCCAACGCGCTCGAAGCACGCATTCTGCAGGTGGGGCCGGAGCGCGTCGCGGCGTTCATTGCCGAGCCGGTGCAAGGTGCGGGCGGTGTAATTATTCCCCCAGACGGCTATTGGCCCCGCGTCGTCGCCATCTGCCGGAAGTATGGCGTGCTCATCGCCAGTGATGAAGTGATCTGCGGCTTCGGGCGGCTGGGGCGGTGGTTTGGATTTCAGCATTTTGGTTTCGAGCCAGACCTGGTGTCGATGGCCAAGGGTCTCTCGTCGGGGTATCTGCCGATCTCGGCTGTGGCCGTTGCAAGTTTCATCGTAGAAGCGTTGCGCGAGGCGGGTGGAGACTTCGTGCACGGCTATACGTATTCCGGCCATCCGGTCGCCGCCGCAGTTGCGCTCGCCAACATCGATATTCTCGAACGTGAGCACCTTGTCGAGCGCACGGCGAAGCAGACGGGGCCGCACCTTGCACGTGGCCTCGCCGCGCTGAGCGAACACCCCGTAGTAGGTGATGCGCGTTCGCTTGGGTTGATCGGCGCGATTGAGTTGGTTGCGCGCAAAGGCACCCATGAGCGCTTCGGCGGTGCCGAAGGCCGTGGCGGCGTCATCGTGCGTGATGCTTGCATTCGCAACGGCCTCATGGTGCGCGCCATTCGCGACACTATCGTCATGTGCCCGCCGCTCGTCATCACACTCGCAGAGATCGATAGCTTGTTGGCAATCCTGCGCAAGTCGCTCGATGAGTCAGAGGCGGATTTGCGAGCGTTGAAGCCCGCCCGGAATCCGAATGACTCAAATCAGCTATTTTTTCGGCTTTCGACGCCATGAAGGCGACTCGTGTTCGCAGCGGCTCTCGTGCGCCAGCATCTGCCGGCATGGCAGGAAGCCGGCGGCCTCAGCGGCGCGGGTGTTTCCGGCACGCAAGTGAGCATCCACCTGCTCCACCTGCAAGGCCCGTTCGCCACCTTCGTCGCGGCGCTCGACTTCGCATCACTCGGCTGGGTGATCGCGGCACTCTGCCTGCTCGCCTGGGCCGCATCTGTGGCCGTGTGGAAATTCTCAGCCCTGGAAACCCGCTACACGCTGGACCTGCACACTCACGAGCACGAGCGATGCCCATTGCGGCGGAGGCGACCGTGTGCCCCTGAAGTACGAAGTACTCGTCTGGCTAGAACGGCACACACGTCCCGACCGACTCCGACCTCGCCCGCTCGAGAATAAGCTGAGCCGAAGCCAAATCCTGAGCCGCGATGCCCAGCGACTTGTAGATAGTGATCTCCTGGTCGCTTCCACGGCCCGCCACATCGCCATTCAAGACATTGCCGATCTCGCCCAGGATATGGCCTTCGTCAACCACGCCCGCCTTCATCGCATGAAGCAACTCGCCCGCCTGCGCCATCGCGGACGCGCGAAAATCCACGTAAAACCGCCCTCGGCGCACGACCTCATCGTCCGCTTCGCGAGAGCTGGGCACGCTCGCACCCAC
>JBDTUL010000603.1:0-3994 GCA_040007735.1 Gammaproteobacteria bacterium
CTCGGCCTCACAGGAAGCCAGTTTGCGGTTCTGATGGGCGTTGCGTATCGGCAAGGAGAGGAGGGCATCACGGTCGCCGCGCTTTCATCGTACGTCGGCCTGGCCGCGACGCATGTGACTACTGAAGTGCGGCGCCTCATCGGGAAGAATCTCCTGATCAAGCGGCCCCACGGCTCTGATAAACGCAGCGTGCTGATTTCGTTGTCCGCCTCCGGAGCCGAGGCCGTGCACGAGGTGTTGCCGCTAGTCCGCAAGGTTAACGATGCGCTTTTCACGGGCATCAGCCGCAAGCAGCTCGAGGCCGCCAATGCAGTCGCGCAGCAACTCCTGGTGAACTCGGCGTACGCGCTCGCCGAGATCAGGGTTAATGAGTCGCTGCGCGCCGCGACGGAACGCTAAGAAGCAGTAGAGGGCACCTCTGAGGACCCTCTACGTCGACCTGTCCTGAGATGCTCTTCGGCCGTCCGACCGTCTGAGGACGATCTATTCCAGCGCCTGCGGGCCGGTATCGGAATTGAAGATATCCTCGGCAATCTTCCAGCTGCCGTCGGTTTTCTTCCAGACTGTCACATACTTGCCTTTCTGCGGCTGGCCATTCGCCTGCACCTCGAATGCGCCGGTGGTGTAACCCACATCGCCTGCGGCTGCGACCTGGGCATTCAGTGCGGTCACGCGCACTTTCGTAAACGTCATCCCAGCGAACAATGCTTTGAGTGCATCCATTCCCACGACGATCGGCCCACCCGGCGGATAAACCGACGCGTCGTTCGCATAGAAGCCGAGAAGCTTGTCCACATTGGTGGGAGGGGGCCCGTGCGCGGCTTCGTCGGCGGCGAGATAGGCAGCTCGCAGGGCAGCGCGCTCCTGGTCGAGATTCACTGTTTTAGTAGTAGTAGTAGTAGCGCACCCGATGAGCAGTGCGGAAGTGACCAGTAGCAGAATCCCATTTCGCGATGACATGGCGCTCTCTTGCGGCTCTTGTGATCACCAGATTGTACACAGTATGCGTTCCGCCGCAACTGCGCCGCCTTGACGTTGTAGCATTGAATACAGAATACTGTGGCCAGACGGGGGACCTGGTGATAACAAGCAGCCTTTTGAAAGGCATTGGAGTGGGCTATGCGTGTAGCGGTCGTTGTGGGAATGGCGTGTCTAATTGCAACCAGCATTGCGAGCGCCGAGGACCCTCCACTCCGAAATAGCGATGGAGAGTCCGATTCAAACAGGGAATCAAGGGCGGGAGCGTCGCTCGAAGAAGTCACTGTGACCTCGCAGCGGCGCGCCGAGAATATTCAAGACGTGCCGATGTCGATAACCGTGCTGGACTCGGCGCAACTGGAAGCCCGCAACGTCAAGACCTTCATTGACTATGCCGCCTCCGTCCCAAATCTCGGCTTCGCCTACACCGGCAACGGGTTCAGTAACGCCCGAACGATCTCGATTCGCGGCATAGCCGGCAACGACACCACCGGGTTCTATCTGGATGACACGCCGCTCCCGGAGAGCATCAATCCTCAGATCGTGGACATCGACCGCATCGAGGTACTGCGAGGACCGCAGGGCACTCTCTACGGAGCGCGTTCGGAAGGCGGTACGGTACGACTGATCACGCAGCAGCCCGGCGACACCTTTTCCGGCCGCGCTCATGTAGGGGTCTCGGACACGTGGAACACCGTGCGGCCCAATTACGTCGCCGACGGAGCAGTCAATCTGCCTCTCATCCCGGACCGGCTGTCGCTGCGCGTCGTGGGTCTCTATGACGCACAGGCGGGCTTCTTCAGGCGGCAGTTTCCAAGCACCCCACTCGGTACCGACTATCAGACAGTCAACAACATAGGGGAAAACACTACCAGCGGCGGGTCCATCGCCCTGCGCTGGAAGGTGACGGACAACTTGACGGTAACCCCGCGGCTGCTCTATCAAGAATCCACCTACAACGGATTTCCGTATTCCGATCACACGACTTATGAGGTGCCACCGCCCCTGGCTTCTCCCAACGATCTGAATCTCGATCCGAACAATTTTATGCAGACGCGCCTTTTCAACATACCGGAAGGCGGGTCCGATCGATGGTGGCTGAGCTCGCTGACCCTGAACTACCACACGGACGTCGGGGATTTCATCTCCTCGAGCTCATATCTCAACCGAAAGCTGGCCGATCACGAGGATGCTTCTGACGCTGGCTATCAATTTCTGGGTGCGCCTTTCGCCTGGAACGTGGCTGGACTTACGACCCTTTACGAATTCGTGCAGGAAGTGCGGTTTGTTTCGAGCTTCTCGGGTCCCGTCCAGTTGGTCACCGGGGCATACTTCAAGCGCACCAGCGGCACGCCCTTCTATCAGCCGCCGGTGATCGTCGATGGGCTCAACGAGTACCTTGGGGGGACGCCTCAGAATCCCGCTCCGGGAACCAATCCGCTGAACCCCGACGAGCTCATCGCCGACCGCCTCAATACGCAGACGTCGGAGCCGGCGCTGTATGGAGAAGTCACCTACCAGGTGGCGAAGCCTCTGAAGCTGACCGCAGGCGCCCGAATCTATCGGAGCAAGGCGACGAGCTTCGATTATCAGGAGGGCTTCGCGAGCGGCGGCCCGACTGTTTTCGATCCGCCTGTGACGCTGACTCAAAGTGGCGTCAATCCCAAGGTTGAGGTCGACTACCAGGTCAGACCCGATAAGATGGTCTACGCTCTGGCGTCGAAGGGATTCCGCCCGGGCGGCGTGAGCGCAGCCATCCCGACCGCCTTCGGCTGCCCGGAGGCGCTGGCGGCGCTGGGATTGACTCCGGAGCAAGTCCGCGCGTTCGAATCCGACTCAGTCTGGAACTATGAGGTTGGTGCGAAGACCTCCTGGCTGGATCAGACCCTGACCGTAAATGTGGCGGGTTACTACATCGACTGGAAGAATCTCCAGCAGTCCGTCAGGATCGAATGCGGGTCCTCCTTTACTGGCAACGCCGGCTCGGCCAACAGTAAGGGCTTCGAAGTCGAGCTGCACGCACGTCCCGTCGCGGCACTGGAGCTGAATGCCGGTATCGGCTTTACACGAGCCACCATCACGGCAGCGGGTGCGACCTCTCCGCAACAACCCGGCTCGCCGGTTTACCAGGTGCCGGACTGGACGGGCAATGCGGGCGCGACGTATACCCACGCGCTCACTCCCGGTGTCGAGCTCGTCAGCACCGTGGGCTACTCTTATTCCGGTCAGAGCAAGAGCGGTAACAACAACCCGTACGTGCCACGAGTTCGCGCGCCGTATTCGCTGCTGGACTCGCGAATCGCGGTCGCGTGGCAGCGCTATCAAGTGGCGCTCGTCGGCAAGAACCTGACGAACGAGCACGCAAATCTGTCGGACAACGCCTCGCTTGCAGCCGAAGTGGTCGGACGTCCCCGCCTCGTCGTAAACCAGCCTCGTACTTTGGGGCTCGAGTTTGTTGCTAAATTCTAGCGTCGGTGGCGAGGCTTTTTGAGCAGACCGGTAGCATGTGCCGATGACATGTTCCGGTCTTGCTCCATCGCGAGCGGCCGGGACGTATGTCAATCTGGTGGGGTGAGTTGCGTGGCCTCACAGTCGTGTGGGGTCCGCTGCCCACAAAGAGCCGCTCGGGATGGCTGACGCAGGCACTGAAGAGCGGCTCGCGGTGAGCGTCACCCTGTGGCGTGTGACGTGCGTGTAGCGCGACGATCTGGGTGAGAGACGGGCGACAATCAGATGAAGATATGAGTCGCGGCCCAGGGATAGTTCCCGCGATGATTGTCGCTGGGCAACTTCAACTCTCAGGTTGATTGTCGCGCAATGCGCCGGGCGCTCGGCGGCATGCTGTTGTCGCTCGATAGCGGTTGGCGCCGATAGCTTTCGACGTGGGCGAGCCGATCCAAGGCAGCGAGCGTCATGGCTGGATCCGTCATTTGATGGCGTGAGATTGCCGGGCTATGCCCAGCAATCTCACATTGAGGCTTCACTTGCTCATGCACTCACTGCGCAGAACAGGCTC
>JBDTUL010000604.1:0-3992 GCA_040007735.1 Gammaproteobacteria bacterium
CCGATGGCGTCCACCAGCCGCCGGACCTGGACGCCACTGCGTGCCTTCGCGCACCATTGGAGCGTTCAGGCGATCCGCGCTGTACACACCTTCGTAACTGAAGCGGTCGCGGTCCGCGATCCACGTTTCGTTGATGCTTTCGTTCTCGCGTGGGACCACGCGCATGATCTTGCCGCGCAGGACGTGCCCGAACAGATTCGAGCCGAGCCCATCGTGCGGCGAGACCAGCGGATGCGTCGTCATTTCCCAGGCGCGGGCACTGAAGCGATAAGGCTTCGACACCAGCGCGCCGACCGGGCATAGATCGATGACGTTGCCCGACATCTCGTGCTGAACCGTCTGCTCCATGGCGACGCGCACTTTCATGTTCTCGCCGCGGCCGATCATGCCCAGCTCCTGGAAGCCGGCGATCTCCTCGGTGAATCGAATGCAGCGCGTGCAGTGAATGCAGCGGGTCATGTCCGTGGCAATGAGTGGCCCGAGGTTTTCATCGGGCACCGAGCGCTTGCGTTCGTGGAACCGCGAAATATCCCGGCCAAAGCCGACTGCCAGATCCTGCAGCTCGCACTCGCCACCCTGATCGCAGATGGGGCAATCGAGCGGATGATTGATGAGCAGGAATTCCATGGTCGCGCGCTGGGCGCCGATAGCGCGCGGCGACTTCGTGAAAATCTTCATGCCTTCGGCGACGGGCGTGGCGCAGGCCGGCAGCGGCTTCGGCGCCTTCTCGACTTCGACGAGGCACATGCGGCAATTGGCCGCGATGGTGAGTTTTTCGTGATAGCAGAAGCGCGGCACATAGGCGTCCTGCCCGACGCGGTCCGTGGCGCGAATGATCATCTCGCCCTTGCGCGCCTTCACCGGCACGCCATTCACTTCGATGTTGACGAAATCGTCGCTCACGCGGCTTCTGCTCCGAGGGTTTCGACGATGCTGCGCCCGCCGTGGTCGACCATGTATTCGAACTCGTGGCGGAAGTGCTTAAGGAAGCTTTGCACCGGCCACGCGGCGGCGTCGCCGAGCGCGCAGATGGTGTGGCCTTCGATGCGGTTCGCCACGTCGAGAAGCAGGTTCAGATCCTCACGTCGCGCGGTGCCCGCCATCACGCGCTTCAGCAGGCGATTCATCCAGCCAGTGCCTTCACGGCACGGCGTGCACTGCCCGCAGGATTCCGACATGTAGAAGCGCGACAGGCGCTCGAGCACGCTGACCATGCAAGTGGTCTCGTCCATGACGATGACCGCAGCCGAACCGAGCGACGAACCCGCTGCGCGCAGCGAGTCGTAGTCCATATTGGCCTTCAGCATGGTTTCGGCGGGCACGACCGGAACGGACGAGCCACCGGGAATGCAGGCCTTCAGCTTGCGCCCACCGCGCATGCCACCGGCGAGCTCCAGCAGATCCTGGAACGAGATGCCCAGCGGCACTTCGAAGTTGCCGGGCTTCGCCACATGACCGGACACTGAGAAGATGACCGTGCCGCCGGAGTTTGGCGGCCCCAGCGCCGCGAACCAGGCCGGACCTTTCCGAAGAATGGTGGGCGCGGAGGCGAAGCTCTGAGTGTTGTTGATAGTGGTCGGCGCGCCATACAGGCCGAACGCGGCGGGGAACGGCGGCTTGAAGCGCGGCTTGCCGGGCTTGCCTTCCAGCGAATCCAGCAGCGCAGTCTCTTCACCGCAGATGTAAGCGCCGGCGCCGATGAACGTGTGGATGTCCATGTCCACGCCGCTGCCCTTCACGTTCTTGCCCAGCAGGCCCGCGGCATACGCCTCGGCCAGCGCAGCTTCGAAGCGGGGCACCGGCTCGCCGAGGAATTCACCGCGAATGTAGTTGTACGCCACCGTTGCGTTGGTGCAGTAACCGGCGATCGCCAGGCCTTCGATCAGCGAATGCGGGTTGTAGCGGAGGATGTCGCGATCGTGGCAGGTGCCGGGCTCGCTCTCGTCCGAATTGCACACCAGGTATTTCTGCACCGGCGACTGGCGGGGCATGAAGCTCCACTTGGTGCCAGTGGGGAAGCCGGCGCCACCGCGGCCGCGCAGGCCCGAGGCTTTCATCTGCTCGATGATCTGCTCGCGCGGCGGCTTCTCGGTGAGGATCTTCTCCCACACCTCGTAGCCCCCGACCTTGCGGTAGGTTTCGAGCTCCCAGGGCCGTTCGAATTTCAGGATTTCGAACAGCACCAGGTTCATCTTGTCGGCGTAGTCGCTTGCTGCCATGAGTGTTATTTCAGCTCATCAAGATATTTCCACGGCCTGCGGCCGGGACTTACGGTCTTCGCGAAGCGCGAAGCCCGTCCGAATAGCGTCGCGAAGCGCGCCGGAAGAAAGGGGGTAGTCACTTCAATTCGTCCAGCACTTTGTCGACGGCTTCCGGCGTCAGGTTCTCGTAGAAGATGTGATCCACCATCATCATCGGCGCGCCGGTGCAGGCGGCGAGGCATTCTTCTTCCTGCTTGAGGAAGATGCGGCCATCGGACGTGCTTTCACCGGTCTTGATGCCGAGCTTCTTCTCGACGTATTTCACGATGTCGGCCGAGCCATTGAGCATGCAGGAGATGTTCGTGCACACACTCACGTGATGCCGGCCGCACGGATGCGTCTCGAACATTGAATAGAAGCTGGCCACTTCCTGAACCTGGATCGGCGGCAGCTTCAGGTATTCGGCCACGGCTTCCATCAGGTCCTGCGTGAGATACCCGTTGTTCTGGTGCTGGGCCGCGCGCAAGGCAGAGATGCACGCCGAGCGCTGACGCCCCGGCGGAAATTTCGCCACCCAATGGTCGATTTCATGGCGCGTGTGCTCGGTGAGCAGCTTCGTCTTCGAGAGGGGTGCCAGTTTATTGTCAGTACTCAACGGTCCACTTCCCCGAAAACGATGTCCTGCGTGCCGATGACGGCCACCACGTCCGCGAGCATGTGCCCGCGAACCATTTCATCCAGCGATGCGAGATGCGCGAAGCCCGGCGCCCGGCACTTCACGCGGTAGGGCTTGTTCGCGCCATCCGAGATCAGGTAGATGCCGAACTCGCCCTTGGGCGCTTCGATGGCGGCGTACGTCTCACCGGCGGGAACGCAGTACCCTTCCGTGAAGAACTTGAAGTGATGGATGAGGGATTCCATGTCGTCCTTCATCTGCTCGCGCCGCGGCGCGCGCACCTTGCGATCGTCGATCATCACCGGGCCGGGGTTGGCGCGCAGCCAGTCCACGCACTGGAGCACGATGCGCACGGACTGGCGCATCTCTTCGACACGCACGAGATAGCGGTCGTAGCAGTCGCCGTTCACGCCGACGGGAATGTCGAAATCCATCTGGTCGTACACTTCGTAGGGCTGCTTCTTGCGCAGGTCCCACTCGATGCCCGAGCCGCGAAGCATGGGGCCCGAGAAGCCCAGCTGCATGGCGCGCTCCGGCGTGACCACGCCGATGTTCACCGTTCGCTGTTTCCAGATGCGATTGTCCGTGAGCAGCGTTTCGTAGTCGTCGATGGACTTCGGGAAACGCTCGGCGAACTTCTGGATGAAGTCGAGCATGGTGCCCGAGCGGGATTCGTTCAGACGATCCACATCGCCCTGCGAGCGCCACTTCGAAGCCTGGTACTTCGGCATGCTGTCGGGCAGATCACGATGCACGCCGCCCGGGCGGTAGTACGTGGCATGCATGCGCGTGCCGGAAACTGCCTCGTACACATCCATGAGTTCCTCACGCTCTTTGAAGCAGAGCAGGAACACGGTCATGGCGCCGATGTCGAGGCCGTGCGCCCCGAGCCACATGAGGTGGTTCAGGATGCGCGTGACTTCATCGAACATCGTTCGAATGTATTGCGCGCGAAGCGGCGGCGTGATGCCGAGCAGCCTTTCGATGGCCAGCACGTAGGCGTGCTCGTTACACATCATCGAAACGTAATCGAGCCGGTCCATGTAGCCGATGGACTGGTTGTAGGGCTTCGACTCCGCGAGCTTCTCGGTGCCCCGATGGAGGAGACCTATGTG
>JBDTUL010000605.1:0-3981 GCA_040007735.1 Gammaproteobacteria bacterium
CCGCTCCCGGAGTTCGACGACACGGAGATTGCTGAGGCGCAGGAGACGATCGAGCGCGAGCGACGCATCATCGACGCGTGCAAGGTGAAGATCCGCGAGCTGCGTTCCACGATTGCGCGGCAGCCGAGCTACTGGTTGCGCATCATCGGCATCACCGCCTTGCTCGATATGGATGGCGTGGCGACAGCGACCATGCTGCATGATCTGGGGACGCCGAGTCCGCATGACGTGATCTTCGGCATCGGCACCGCCGGACTACTGATCGGCCTCGCGGCACTTGCCGGCAAGGCGACGAAGATAGACGGGAAAAAACCGTTGTGGTGGTGGGTGACGGTCGGGACCGCTGCGCTGATCGTGCTCAGCCTGACGTTGGTGCGCGTGTCGAACGCGCCCGCCACGGGCGACCCGCTCATCGTCGTCATCGCCATCGCGATCGTGCAAGGCATGGGCGTGCTTGGCCCACCGCTCTTGAGCGAGATGCTGTTCGAGCAGTTGCGTCCGGTTATGCCGAACGTGAAGGAGCTGCGCGACCAGAAGCGCCAACTCAAGGACGCGACCACGGCCTACACGAAGGCGTTCAAGTTCCTCAGCCTCAAGGCACAGCTGCGCCAGGCATGGGACCACGAGAGCACGATCCTCAGCGCGCTCTACACGCGCGCCTTCCTCGCAGCAGGCGGACGGCTGCCCCCGCCCCCGACAGCGCACTTCGCGAGTCAGCCGTCGCCCTCGACTCCCCCGGTGCCGTCGACGAATGGGTTGCCGCAATGGCCGTCGTAGGCCGGATCGTCGCGCGGACGATTCTCGTCGCGCTCCTCCTGACGCTCTTGCAGCTCATGACGGAGCGGTTCGGTTGGGACGTGCCGCACTTGCGCGAACGCCTCGACCTCATCAGCGCAGGGTACTTCATGGTCTTCGCGGGAACGCTCATCAGCAGCAGCCACCGCCGGCCACTGCTCGCGGCTGCGCTCATCATCGCGCCGATCGCGTGGGAGAACGCCTGGAACCTCAGCACCGCAGCGCGGTGGTTGACGCCCGGCATCGCAGGGCTCGTCATCGGGACCCTCCTGCAGTACCTCGTGATGGAAAGGAATTTATGGCCGACCTCAACGAACGACAACAAACCGACCGACGCATCACCGACACCAAGACCGGAACGGACCACACCGCCCCGGTCAGCGGACAATCCCTCACCGTCAACGCGACAGGACGATACCTCCTCACCGAGCAGGGCGATATCGCCACGTGGGACGGATCGGTACGACCAGCGAACGCCCCGGAACTAGCATTCTGCCGGACGTGCAACCACGGACCGTTCAGCAGCGACGCCGTCACCCGGTGCAGTTGCGGAACCATCTCATGCAAACGCTGCGCCACGCACCACAACGGCGTCTGGCTGTGCCGCCGTTGCAACTGGAAACGACGGGCCAAGGCACTCCTCGCCCTCGTCTTCGGATCATGATCGACCTCCACGAGTATCGGAAACTCAAGCACCAGGTCGAGACGCTGCGCCTGGGCACGTACGACGACGACCTGCGCAACCTCCTCGACCAGATCAGACCAGAGAGCAACAACCCGATCGACGACCACGTCTGGCCCTACGTCACACAACGCTTTGACGCGCTCGCCGGAAACCACGAGACGACCGGACTCATCAACATCCCGCCACGATTCCTCCCGCCGGGTTTCCCGACTGCCCTGCAAGACGGCACGGACGCAACCATCAACATCAGCAAGGAGGGGAACGCAATCTTTCCCGGCCCGCCAGGGTCCGGCAAGACAACCCTGCAGCACAACACCATGCTCGCAGCCAAAGCGGGCGGCGCACGACTCTTCATCGTCGATCCGAAAGAAGACCACCGTTTTTTCACCGCCCTCTACGACTCGTTCGTCACCATCGACAGCAAAACGCCCCGCAACCTACTCGCGCGTCCCTCTTGGCGTCCTGTGGGAGCCCATATTATCGAGCAGGTCGAGCTCTACAAACGACACAACTACTCCGGCGAACAACAGGGCGCAGTGTTGCGCACAGCACTCTCCCGAGCGTTCAACGAGCACCGCTCCCCATCATGGAAGAACACGCATGAAATCGTGGACGGGCTCGCAAAGAAGACCGACCCGTATAGCTGGCGCGACGCAGTCACCGGCGTCAGCGAGCGACTCCACAAGATCAAGCAACGCTACCCCGCGGGTTACGCGACGAACGACGGCATACCCATCGAGACGCTCATCGACAAGGACATCTATCACCCGTTGCAGAGCATCGACCCTGTCGGCGAATGGAGCGCGAGCATCCTCCTCAACCACATCTTCCAACGGAACAAGGAACGTGGCACACGGCGACTCACCACGGCCGCGTTCATCGACGAAGGCATCGGACTCCTGGGGAAGGCAGAGCACGGTCGCATCGGCGGGAACCCGCTGGCGATCCTCGCCACGATGAACCGGGAGTTCGGCCTGTGGCTCTGCTTCACGACCGTAGACCTCGCAGAGACGGATCCGCTCATCCTGAGCACTGCAGCCACCATCGGCATCCTGCCCGGCGTGCACGAGCGCGGCCTCCGCCTTGCCGGATTGTCGCCGTTGCAAGCACAGACGGCGCGGCATATGCGCCGCGGGCAAGTCATGTTCGTCTACCCCGGCCGCCTCGCATGGCCCGTCATGGCACGCTTCGAACCCTTGCCTCATGGCTTGAAGGAACGACGGCCAGTGCCGAAACCTGTGCCCACGCCAACGCCGCCCGAAGCCGATGATGCAGATCGGCCGATGGTTGGGTTTCGCGCGCCCGATGGTAGGCCGATTGTGGTTTGCTCGGAGGGTTCGCGTGTGCTCTCGGAGGAAGAGATCAAGCGCGTTGTTGGCGACGCATTCCCTGACTTCACGCTCGACCCTGATGTGCTCCCAGCAGCGGACGATGATGATGATCCTCGTCCCGATGGTGAGGCGGTGCTTGCGCCGGTCAAGCTGGATTTCCTGCGGTACGTTGGCGAGCACGTCGTGGTCAAGACGAAGCAGACGTACACTGCGCTCAAGCTGCACCTGGAGCGCGGCAACGGGATGAAGCAGGAGATGATCGGCCTCGGCTATCTCATCGGCGGCAACCTCATGACTCACGGCGGGCGGGGCGGCGGTTCAGCGAAAGGGATGATGCTCACGACTGCGGGCTATCGCCGCATCGGGATGACGCCACCACCGCGTTCGGTCGGCACGGGGCTGCAGGGTGCGTACTTGTGCCAGCAGTACCTCCAGTTGATTCCGAACTCGCGATTGGAGCTGGATATCGCGGGGAAGCGGCCGGACATCGTGGTGCGCATCGATCTCGCAATCCACCGGGCCTTCGTCGATGCACTGAACGAACAGTCGTTGACTTGGAACAACCGCAAGTACGAACTCCCAGACGGAGCGCTCTTGGCGATCGAGTGCGAGACGGGTGATGCCACGAACGTCCTGCGCAGCGTCCGCAACAACCTCACGAAGAACCGAGCATCAGGATTGCAGTACATCGTGTTCGCCGTGATGCAGTCCCAGTTCGTGCGCGTCTTGCCTGTGATCCGCGAAGACGGCGACGAAAAACTGCTGGTAGTGGACGCTATCACATTCCTCGACGAGTTACGAAAGGACCCAACCCATGTCTGAATACCACATGCCCCGCACGGATGCGCCGTGCGCGCACCCGAATTGCCCGAATTATGCCGACGAGGGCGACCTGTGTGAGCCGCACGCGTGGCAGGCTGAGCATCCTGGTGAGACGTACGATGTCTTTCGGGATTGTCCTGCGAGCCCGCACTTCGATACCGAGCGTAATCCGGGCGTGGAACCGCGCAGAAATCGTTCCGTACATATGCGCTTCCCGACGAGCGACGGGACCAGGACCACGCCCCGGTCGAGCGCCGGCATGGGGAGCGGCCAGCACAAGCCATCGGAGGACAGTCCGGTCCTGAAAGGCGCGAAGTGGCCCAGCGGGTACCCGTCCGTTTACGACGA
>JBDTUL010000606.1:0-3972 GCA_040007735.1 Gammaproteobacteria bacterium
TCGTGAGGATGCGCGGCGCGCGCCGCGGCCCGGCGTCGATCGAGATGCCGATGGACATCATGGGCAACCAGGCCAACGTGAATCTGCTGGATCACGCGGCCATGCCCGCCACGCCGGCGCTCGATCTGGATCGAATCGACGAGGCGGCAAAGCTGCTCGCGTCGTCAAAACGCCCGATGATCGTGATCGGTGGCGGTGCCGTCGATGCGTCTGATGAGTTGCTGGAGCTTGCAAGCGTGCTGCAGGCGCCGGTGGTGGCGTTTCGCAGTGGCCGTGGCGTTGTGTCGGATCGTCACTATCTCTCGCAAGTTTTCCCGGCCGGGTACGAGCTGTGGAAGACCGCGGACGTGGTGCTCGGCGTCGGCTCGCGCATGGAGCAGCAGCTGCTGTACTGGAAGACCGGGCCGAATATGAAGATCATCCGCGTCGACATCGATGCGGATGAGATCGATCGAGTCGAGGCGCCGGCAGTCGGCATTCACGCGGATGCGCGCGTGGCGTTGCTCGCGCTCATCAAGGCGGTGAGCAAACATCAGACGAAACGGGCGTCAAGGCAGGACGAACTGGTTGCGCTGAAGGCGAGGGTGGCGGCCGAGTTCAGCGCCGTGCAACCCCAGATGTCCTATCTCGGCGCCATTCGCGCCGCGCTCCCTGACGATGGCTATTTTGTGGATGAGATTACTCAGGTGGGTTACGCCTCCTGGTATGGCTTTCCGGTTTACGAGCCGCGGCATCATGTGAACTGCGGCTACCAGGGCACGCTCGGTTACGGGTATGCCACGGCTCTGGGCGTGAAAGTGGCTCACCCGGACAAGGCTGTGGTGAATATTGCGGGCGACGGCGGCTTCCTGTTTACGTCGAACGAGATGGCGACGGCTGCGCAGTACGGTATTGGCCTCGTCACCGTGCTGTTCAACAACGGCAAGTTCCAGAACGTGCAGCGGCAGCAGAAAGAGTGGTTCGGCGGCCGCCTCATCGGCTCGGACCTGCGTAATCCCGATTTCGTGAAGTATGGGGAGAGCTTCGGCGTGCGCAGCCTGCGAGTGGAGGGGCCGGAAGCCCTCGGCGTGGCGATCCGGCAGGCGCTGGAACTGGATGCGCCCGTGCTCATTGAAGTGCCGGTTGGCGACATGGTCAGTCCGTGGTCCCATATCATCAAGCCTCCCGCCCATGCGGCGGCCTGACAGGGAGTTTTCGTGAACGCACAGATGCCTGCCGCTGGCGCGGCGGCTTCGCAGGCGCCGCCGCCCGAGCCAAACAATACGCTGCGCACATTAGCGCCGTTCCGGCAGGGCAAGAGCCGAATTGCCGGACACGACAGCCCCATCAAGCTGTCGGCCAACGAGTCGCCCCATGGGCCTTCGCCGCTCGCGATCGAAGCCTACAAACGGTGTGCGAGCGTGCTGTATCGGTATCCGGACGGGTCGCAGGCCGAGCTCTGCCAGGCCATCGCGGAAACGTTCCGGCTCTGCGTCGACAACATTGTTTGCGGCAATGGGTCGGATGAGTTGCAGCAGCTGTTGATTCGCGCGTACGTGCGTCCGGGCGACGAGGTGGTGTTCAGCCAGCACAGTTTCGCCATGGCGATGGTGCACGCCACGGCGCAGGGTGCGCGGCTGGTGTTTGCCGAAGAGCCTGACCTGCGGCCTGATGCGGACAGCCTGTTGAAGGCCGTCACACCGAAGACCCGCATGGTGGTGCTCGCCACGCCCAACAACCCGGTGGGGCGTTACATTTCGAGGGACGAGCTGTGGCGGCTGTATCGGGCGCTGCCTTCGCATGTGGTGCTGCTCATCGACAGCGCGTATGCGGACTACGTCGACGCGCCGGACTTCGAGGCGGGCGCCGCGCTCGTGGAAGCGGGCCAGAATGCGGTGATGACGCGAACTTTCTCGAAGCTTTATGGGCTGGCGGGGCTGCGCATTGGCTGGGCCTATGCACCGGCGAATATCATCGATTCGATTCAGCGAATTCGCACGCCCTTCAACGCGTCCATTGATGCGATGGCGGCGGCCGTTGCGGCGGTTCGGGACGTTGCCTACAGCCGGCATGTTCGGGACTATAACCGCTTGCAGCTCACCCGCATTCAGCAGGGTGTCACGACGGGGCCGGCCGGCATGGAGTTCGTTTCGAGCTCGGCCAATTTCTATCTGCTGCGATTCGTGGATGGCGTGCACACCGCCGCGGGTGCGGCTGCGGCGCTGGAGACCAACGGAATCATTCCGCGTCCGGTGGGGGACAGCGGGCCGCAGAATTGTTTGCGCATCACCGTGGGGCTGGAGCACGAGAATGACGCGGTGTTACGGGTGCTCGGCGCTTATATGATGAGCTAACGACGCGCCCTGGAGCTGTTCGCATAGGGACGGGCAGTGCGCGTACCTAGGCGGCGATAGCGGCAGGGTGGTGCGTCGACCCGCACCTCGCCTGCCCGTTTTCGGGTGGAGACTGACACTTGCCACGAGTTCATCGAGTATCTGACCTCACGACTCGCTTTTTAGCGCAGCCGCGGCCCTTTCTGATCGGCGATCGTTGGGTGCGCGCCGATGAAGCGCACCGAATCTCGTCTATCAATCCTGCCACCGGCGAGGTGATTGGCAGCTTCCACGAAGCGCAGGAAGACGACGCGTTGCGCGCCGTCGCGGTTGCACGCGAAAGCTTCGATGACGGCCGGTGGCGCAAGCTCACGCCTGCGCAACGGCAGAAGGTGCTGTGGCGTGTGGCGGACCTCATCGATACCAACGCGCAGACCCTCGCCGAGTTGGAGTGTCTCGATGGGGGCAAGCTCTATGCGCCCACGCTTCAGTACGAAGTGCCGCACGCTGCGGAGACGTTTCGTTACTACGCTGGGTGGTGCACCAAGCTGAATGGTCACCTGTTCGATGCTTCGGTGCCCGGCGTCGAGTTTCACGGGTATGTGCGCCACGAGCCCGTGGGCGTGGTGGCGCAGATCATTCCGTGGAACGGCGCGCTGGTCGCGGCGTCGTGGAAGCTGGCGCCGGCACTGGCGGTGGGCTGTTCGGTGATTTTGAAACCGGCCGAGCTGTCGGCGCTGTCTGTGTTGTTCCTGGGTGAATTGTTGCTCGAGGCGGGCATACCGCCGGGCACTGTCAGCATTCTCGCGGGTCGTGGGTCGGTGGTGGGGCAGCTGCTCGCGACTCATAACGACGTCGACAAGGTGGCGTTCACCGGCTCGACTTCTGTGGGCAAACGATTGCTCGTCGCAGCTCAGGGTAATTTGAAGCGCCTGACGCTGGAGCTGGGTGGCAAGTCGCCCACGCTGATTTTCGCTGACGCGGACCTTGCGGACGCCATACCGAGCGCCGCCGGTGCGATTTTCTCGAACGCGGGGCAGGTGTGTGTTGCCGGGTCGCGTGTGTACGCGGAGCGCTCGGTCTATCGCGAAGTTTGTGCCGGGTTGGCGGCCATTGCGTCGAAGCTCGCAGTCGGACCAGGGCTCGATGCGGACTCGCAGATGGGGCCGTTGATTTCAGATGCGCACCGGCGGTCGGTGCATGACGTTGTGGCACGCAGTGGAGCGGGCGGCATCGAGATTCTCACCGGCGGCACGCCTCTCGCCGGGGCGGGCTTCTTCTATCCTGCAACGGTGGTGGCCTGCGAGCATGGCGCGCACCCGGTTGTTCAGGAGGAAGTGTTCGGCCCGGTAGTCACCGTGATGCCGTTCGATGACGCGGCGGGCGCAGTCCGGCACGCCAACGATTCAATCTACGGCCTGGCAGCCAGCATCTGGACGCAGAACCTGTCCCGCGCTCACCAGGTCGCCGCGCAAATCCGCTCCGGCATCGTGTGGATCAACAGCCACGGCATCCCCGAGCTCAGCATGCCGATCGGCGGCATGAAGCAATCCGGCTGGGGCCGCGAGCACGGCCAGGAAGGCCTGATGATCTACACGGAAACGAAATCCGTGATGGCTCGCATCTAGATATCCTACTGAACAAAAAAACAGGGGTCTCA
>JBDTUL010000607.1:0-3969 GCA_040007735.1 Gammaproteobacteria bacterium
ACGCAACGGACTGCAAATCCGTGCACCCCGGTTCGATTCCGGGCGTGGCCTCCAACGCTTAGCGTTTTGCGCGAGAGCGTTTTCCAGAAGCTGTTCGTCGTACATGCTTCGTCCGGGCATCGCCGACGGCTCCGCAGTGAGCTTGCTCAGTGGAGCACAGCTCAGCTTGCAGAGGATCAAGGCGAGCCGGTACGCGTTCGTCGCGCTATTGGTTGTAGCGGCTGACTTCAGCGTGGCTCGTTCTGTTTCAACGTGGCTGTAGCGCTGCTCCGCACGTTGCGCCGCGCACAGCTTGGCTCGCGCGCTGGAAAAGCGGCCGTCCCGCGAAGTTGAAGTCGCTGGCCACGCCGGACAACTTACATCGCCCAAGTTGGCGAATGCCGCGGCGATAGAACACTGGCAAGTGAGCCCCTCGGCGCATTAAGAGTGTTCGAGGCAGGCGATGCGATCACCCGGCAAGAAATCGATCAAAGAGAGGATGGGGGCGCTGCGCAATTTGCGCCCATTCCTTCGCATGGTGTGGCGCACCAGCCCTGGCCTCACGTTGTCGACGTTGCTCTTGCGGCTGGTGCGGGCGCTGCTGCCGGTGGCGACTCTCTACGTCGGCAAGCTGATCATCGACGACGTGGTGATGCTGGTGCAGATGCCGGCCCGGCCGCAGTCGTTCCAGGATTGGCTTGCCAGCGGACACTTCAACTGGCTTGGCGTGCTGCTTCTGGCAGAGTTCGCCTTTGCCGTCCTCGCCGACGTTCTGGGCCGCGTGGTCTCGCTGATCGACAACCTGCTGTCGGAGCGCGTCTCCAACGCCTCGAGCGTTCGCCTGATGGAGCATGCTGCAACGCTCGATCTGGAGGATTTCGAGGACGCCGATTTCCAGGATCAGCTGGAACGCGCGCGCCGGCAGACGAGTGGCCGCATGTCGCTCATGGGGCAGCTGTTCTCGCAGGCGCAGGACCTAGTGACGGTGGCGAGCTTCGCTGCCGGCCTCATCATCTATGCGCCGTGGCTCATTGTCTTGCTGTTCGTTGCACTCATTCCGGCTTTCTTAGGCGAAGCGCATTTCAACGCGCAGAGTTACTTCCTTGACTACCTCCGCACGCCGGAACGCCGCGAGCTCGACTACGTCCGCCAGACCGCGGCCAGCGTCGAAACGGCCAAAGAGGTCAAGATATTCGGCCTCAACGGCTTCCTGATCGAACGCTATCGGCGGCTTGCCGCGCAGCTTTACGCCGCCAACCGCAGGCTCGCCTTGCGCCGCGCCACCTGGGGTGGGCTGTTCGCGGCGGTGGGCGCCGTCGGCTATTACCTCGCCTACGTCTACATCGTCTGGCGCACCCTGACCGGCGAGTTCTCCATCGGCGATCTCACCTTCCTCGCCGGCTCGTTCATGCGGCTGCGCAATCTGCTCGAGGGCCTGCTGTCGGGCTTCTCCACGGTCGCCGGACAGGCGCTCTATCTCAACGATCTCTTCTCCTTCTTTGACGTCGAGCCGGAGATCTATTCGCAGCCCGATGCGCGGCCCTTCCCCAACCCGATCCGCCACGGGTTCGTCTTCGAGAACGTCGGCTTCGTCTATCCCGGCGCCGAACGCTGGGCCGTGCGCGGCCTCAGCTTCACGCTACATGCCCGCGAGGTGCTGGCGCTGGTGGGCGAGAACGGCGCCGGCAAGACGACCCTGGTGAAGCTGCTCGCCCGCCTCTACGACCCCGACGAAGGGCGCATCCTGCTCGATGGCCATGACCTGCGCGAGTATGATCTCGATGCGCTGCGCGGGGCCATCGGCGTCATCTTCCAGGACTTTGTCCGCTACAATCTGACGGCCGCGGAAAACATCGCAGTGGGCAGGATCGCCGCGCGCGATGATCGGGCGCGCATCGCGGACGCCGCAAGGCGCAGCCTCGCCGACGGCGTCATCGACAAACTGCCCGCCGGCTTCGATCAGAAGATCGGCAAGCGATTTAAGAACGGCGTCGAGCTTTCGGGCGGTGAGTGGCAGAAGCTCGCCATAGCGCGCGCCTATATGCGCGATGCCCAAGTCATCATCCTCGATGAGCCGACAGCGGCGCTCGACGCCCGCTCCGAGTTCGAGGTCTTCAAGCGGTTCAAGGAGCTCAGCGATGGCAAGACGGCCGTGCTGATCTCGCACCGCTTTTCGAGCGTGCGCATGGCCGATCGCATCCTCGTGCTGCAGAACGGCAAAGTGGACGCGTCGGGCACTCACGAGGAGCTCGTGTCGCAGCCCGGCCAGTATTCCGAGCTGTTCGAGCTGCAAGCAGCGGGCTACCGCTAGGCGAGATGTTGGTTCTCCGCGTCCCGCGCGCGTCCGCGTTGTGTCACGAAAGCCAATTGGGCCGGAGTGATGCTCCGGCCCTGAGAGTTACATCGTCGGCAACCGGCTACTTGGCTTCAGGAGCCTCGTCCGGTCCGGGGCCGTGCGGGCCTTCGCCTTTGCCCCACGGGCCGCGGCCATACCCGCGGTTCATCGCCCAACGCGGACCGCGAGGACCATGATCCTTGCCGAGGAAGGGATCGAGCGCCCGCGTCGCAACTGCCTTCTGCTCCTCGCTGAATGAGGCGTAGAGCGGCTTCAGCACCTCGGCAAGCTCCTTGGTCGTGGCAGCGTTCTTGCTCATCCGCTCGGCCATCTTCGACATGCGCTCGCTGCGCTTCTCCATGCGCTCCGGCATGGCTAGATTCTCAGGCTTGCCTTCGTCTGCCTTCGCCTTGTGTTCTTCGCGTTTTGTCGCCCACTCCGCGAACATCTTCTGACGCCCACCAAAGTTGGCGCGAATCTTTTCCTCGACTGGCGCCCAAAGTTTCTCCTGGTCGGGCGTCAGCTTCAACGCTGCTTTGGCAAAAGCGATGCGGCCATCTTCGATGCGCGCGAGCGTATCGGGTGAAGGCATGTGCTTCTCGAAAGCGGGCTTATCGGCGGGCTCGGCGAGCACGATGGTTGCAGGGATGGCGGCCCCCATCAGCGTGACGGCGAGTAGTCGTGACGGAAATCTCATGCTTGCTCCTGATGCGCTGGCAGCGACGGTTCACTCCTCGCCGCTGTGCGCGACTAACGGTGAACGCGCATCAAATCCGTCGAAGAAATTTTCGGTGTGAAATAATCACCGACGAAGCATGCAACGCGATCGACCGCTGAAACTCAACGGCGACAGACGCGCATAGCGAGACTCATCGGCTGCGTGTGCGCGGACTCGTGCGTGGTCGGCACGCCTCGTTATCAAGCAGACAGATATGGGCACGCGCGTCGCCGGTCCGTAAAGTCAGCTTCTCCGAATATAACTCGCCCTGGAAAGTCTGCGAACTGTAGGCATCGCCGTGTTGCTACATCGTCATTGCCGACGCCGGCTTCTTGCCGCGATCCGGAGGGCCACCTTTGGAACCTCGGGGACTACGACCCCTGGACGTACGCTGCGGATAAGGCGCGGCGTCCGGTCTCATCGTTCGGGACGCACACGGGCCCGGAAGCCCTTGATTTAGCCCCGCGAGTGTGGGAATGCAGTCGCCCGCTCGACGGCAGCGGCGGACCGCGCAAAGCGCTGGCCCGCTCCGGCGCTTTCTGCTAAGAGGCGCCACGCCCGACAGACGAGGTTATTCCGCGGTAGCTCAGTGGTAGAGCATCCGACTGTTAATCGGACGGTCGTAGGTTCGAGCCCTACCCGCGGAGCCAGTTTCTACCGGCTTCTTCAGTCAATCGCTCTAGTGCCGAAATTCCTTCGGGTTCCACTGGGGTTCCGGTGCGCTGACGCCCCACCCCACTTTATATATAGAGCGATGTGCTCTGGGCGCCGCCCCCCGCGGACGGCGATCCACGGGACAGCACGTCGGGGTAGCCCGCGTTCCAAATGTCTCAGAAGCGCTTGCGCGTCCGCGATTTCAAAGGGCTTGCCGACGCGTTACGAACGATTGTTCAGAAAGCGAAGCCCTATGGAGCGGTGGTGGGACCACACAAGGGCG
>JBDTUL010000608.1:0-3965 GCA_040007735.1 Gammaproteobacteria bacterium
CAGGGAGGTTCGCAGACGGCCCGCGTCGATGCGATGGCGCCGCGCCAGAACATGGATATCGACAAAATCTCGCCACCGCGTGTTCGCCGTTCCCCTGATGATCGCAGTGGAAAGCTTCTCGGCCAGCACCATCTCAAGCGGATAGCCCCGTACCGTCAAGGACCCCTCGAGCAGCCGCGGAAGCTGGACTTGTTGTGGTTCGGGCCAGATAGGATCTCCAACGTTTACGTCGACGTGCAGCCGAATCAACGCACGCGATAATGTCCCGCCCAGAGTTACTCGGACGCCGCTGTATACGTCCTCATCGCGGATTACCTCAGAGCTCGCCTGTTCCGCGTCAAACTCCACTCCATCATCGAGCGACGCTCGGCAATCTTCTGGACCAGCCCAAGTATTTCGCTCTCGGTGCTGCGAAGCGCCTGGGCAGCCAGGTCGATATCTCTTGTGGGCCGCCGGGCATCGAGCGCGGCGAGTAACACGCCGCCCTTCAGGATCAGGCTGTTCGCGAACTCGGAGCGACTGAGCCGATCGAGAAAGCACTCCAAGGCATAGAGCTGAATCAGCTCGTCGGTGGGTCGCCCCGTACGCCGTGCTTCTCGTTGCAGATCGAGATAGCGTGCACCAGCAGTTGATGTGCGACTGACTCGCCTCATAGAACGATTTGTAACGCATCGCGAACCGCCGTCTCCGCTCCGTGAAACCGTCGAGCCATCGATAACAACGCGGCCGGCTGGGAGCCTCTGCGTGTGAGCCAGCGTCGCAACGCTTGCCAGGCGACGTCAGGCCCTTCTCGATGGCGCAGGCGAATGACATCGACAAGCGTTCGAACTTCCGAATAGATGGCGATCGAAAGGTTCTTACCGATGACGAGCTCTTCTCGCCCGACCTCGAAAGTGTCGCGCGCGAAGACGTGAACCGAGACGGTCTCCCGTAGCGCTGGAATGCGACTACCGCGGGGAATTGCTATGTCGACCCGGGGAGGAATGGTGTCTGTGAGGCCATGGCGAGCCAAAGCCGTAACCAGGCACAGCGTGCCCCGGGGCGCGCGATGAGCGACCTCGAAGAGATCCTGATCGACCTCGCCCGCGTCTGCGTCCGCCCAGCGGTATAGCCCCCGCCCGACCTGGTTCACAATTCCCTGGTCTCTCCAGGCGTAAAGCCGCTCTGCCGACAGGCCCGCCGTGCGAGCCTCGGAATAGGTGAAAACGGCGGGTAATTTCCGCCGGATGGGATCTACTGCTTTTCTGTGCACCGATGAAATCGTATACAAGACTGCCTTTGTTGTCTACGGTTTCATCGGATCGCAGGCTTCGTGCGAGGTCGAAACTGACACTCGACATGGACTGGTCCGAGCACAGACCTGGCCGGGAAAGCCGGCGCAACCAGACCTTATATATGCGCCGCGGACCCAAAGCGCCAACTCGACAACACCTCGCGCAGCTTCGCGCATATTCCCCTGCGCGAGGCGGTCCGAATCAACTACCTCCCGCCCAACCCGACCCTCCGCAAAGTGCTTTCGACGAGGCATGATCGCGGAATGCTTACGCGAGAGGAGACATGCACGACACCAGCGAATTAGCTACAACGCGCTCGATGGCCGGGAAGTGTGGCGATTCGACACCGTGCCGATCGGCGACGCACTCGGCGCCGACACCTGGGGTGATTCCAACTGGGCGTTGCACGGTGGCGGCGGCATCTGGTCGGCCCTTTCGCTGGATCCCACGACAGCCGAACTCTTCGCCCCGGTTGGCAATCCCGTTCCCGATTTCGCTCCGGACGAGCGTCGCGGCGACAACCTCTTTACCAATAGCGCGTTGGTACTCGATGCACGCACGGGCGCCCCGCGCTGGTGGTATCAACTGCAGGCCAACGACTCGCGTGACTACGATCTGGCCGCAGCGCCCATGCTCTTTCGCAACAGCCAGCATGAAAGCATGATGGCCGTTGCGGGTAAGGATGGCTTGCTCCATATCGTGAGTCGCACCACCCTGAACGAGCAGGATGAGCTTTACCTTCGCGACATCGTCACGTTTCTAGGCGGCTGGCAGTAGCACGCTCCGTGTGTTCCCACTCGGCATCGTGGCGCGACAAGACATGACGCACGCCTTATATAGATACAAACGTTCAGGGCGCGCAGATCACCTCGTAGTGCTTCGCGCGGTCGTCGTATTCAATCATCAGAGTCCTCACGTACTCGGGCACAACCGCAAGCGCTGGATCGTCTCCTGAGAACTGGGAGATCGCGTCGAGCGATTCCCAGTGAGTGATCACGAGGAACTCGACGCCCCGAGCTTCGCTTCGACGTAGCAACGAGGCGCCGAGAAAGCCGCCAATTCTGGAAAGCCCTGGAAAGGTCTCCGCCCGCAAGTGCTCGATATAAGCGTCGGCGCTCTGCGGGTGTGCGAGCCCTCGCCAGTGACGTGCGATCATGACTACTTGCTCTCCTTGAGAAGTCGGCCTCCGAGCGCGTGACTCAGAGTAGCAATCGATTGCTCCAACCCGGGCGGGAGTTGTCCCGCAACCATCCAGATGGTCATTGGGAAATCGAGTCCGCGGGGTAGTCACGCGCTCCGCGCACTCGCGATTGAATGAAGATCTGAGCCGCATCGAATTTTCGACCGTCTTCAGTGACCACATGCTCGTTGCGAAGTATCGCGAGGGTATGTGGCATGAAATGACCATCGGTGCCTACGGGCCGCTGTCTCTGCCACCGAACATTTCCGCGCTTCAATACGGAGTGTCGGTATTCGAAGGGCTCAAGGCACATAGCCTGCCGGGAGGTGCCATCGCACTATTTCGCCCACGCGAGAACGCCAAGCGACTGAATCGTTCCGCCGCGCGTCTGGCGATGCCTGAGTTTCCGCAAGACTCTTTTATCCACGGTTTGCGCGAGCTGATCCGGCTGGACCGCGCCTGGGTGCCGCCGCCAGAACAGGGGGCGCTCTACATACGGCCATGCCTTTTTCGACGGACCCGTCGGTCCGTGTCAAGCCCGCTGAAGAATACCTCTTCGTCGTCTTTACGCTTCCGTTCGGCTCATATTACGCCGCGCCAGTGGACGCTCTGGTCGCGGAACATCATGTTCGCTCCTTTCCGGGGGGAACCGGATCGGTGAAAGCCGCAGGAAATTACTCGGCCGCATTGATCGCGGATCTCGAGGCGCGCCGGCAGGGCTGCAGCATCGTAATGTGGCTGGATGGACTGCATCACAAGCAGATCGAAGAGTGCGGCGTCATGAACGTGTTCTTTGTGTTGGATGACGTGGTGGTTACACCCTCGCTCAATGGGACTATTCTCCCCGGTGTCACTCGCGACAGCGCCATCACGGTCTTGCGTGAGATGGGATTCACCGTGGAAGAACGCAGCTTGTCGATCGACGAAGTCGTTTCCGCTCATGAGCGAGGCACGCTGCGCGAATGTTTCGGCACCGGCACGGCCGCCACACTCACCCACGTTCGCCGCATTCGGTATCGCAACCGCGATTTCGAACTGCCAGCGGTCGAGACTCAGGGGATCGGTACGTCCGTGAGAAAACGACTTATCGAGATTGCCACAGGCCAGATTGCAGAGCATCGAGAATGGCTGGAGATTCTCTGAAATGAAGCATTTCGTTCTGTTTTACGACGTCGGCAACGACTATCTCGAGAGACGGGCTGAGTTCCGGGAGGCACACTTGCGAAAGGCCTGGGAATCTCATGGAAGGGGTGAGCTCATCCTCGGCGGCGCCCTGGCCGACCCGTTGGACGGTGCATTACTCCTGTTTCGGGCGGAATCTCGAAGCGTCGTGGAACGATTCGCCGGATCGGACCCTTATGTGGTCAGTGGACTGGTCACTCGCTGGAGAGTGCGCGAGTGGTCCACAGTTGCGGGTGAGACCGCTGCGAACCCGGTTCGACCCTGACAAGCCAGCGGCGATGCAGCCCTATGGGGAACTTAGCCACACCCTGGACGCGGTTTGAGCTCTT
>JBDTUL010000609.1:0-3955 GCA_040007735.1 Gammaproteobacteria bacterium
GGCCTGCGACATTGGTGTAGCCGACGATCTTGATGCCGCCGACATCGGCGACCTCACCGGCCCTGGCGCCCTCGACATTGCCGCCGCGTTCGACTGCCAGATCGACCAGCACCGAACCGGGCTTCATCGACTGCACCATTTCCGACGTGACGAGGCGCGGCGCGGGCCGGCCCGGGATCAGCGCCGTGGTGATGATGATGTCCTGCTTCTTGATGTGCTCGGCGGTCAGCGCGGCCTGCTTGGCCTGATACTCCCTGGACATTTCCTTGGCGTAGCCGCCGGCGGTCTGGGCGTTCTTGAATTCCTCGTCCTCGACCGCGAGGAATTTGGCCCCCAGGCTTTCGACCTGCTCTTTGGTGGCGGGCCGCACGTCGGTCGCGGTGACGACGGCGCCGAGCCGCCGCGCGGTCGCGATCGCCTGCAGGCCGGCAACACCGACGCCCATCACGAAGACCTTCGCCGCCGGAATGGTGCCGGCGGCGGTCATCATCATCGGAAAGGCGCGGCCAAAGGCTTCCGCCGCCTCGATCACGGCGCGATAGCCGGCGAGGTTGGCCTGGCTCGACAGCACGTCCATCGCCTGCGCGCGGGTGATGCGCGGCATCAATTCCATCGCAAAGGCCGAGATGCCCGCATCCGCCATCGCCTTCAGTGCGGCGTCGTTGCCATAGGGGTCCATGATGGCGATCACCAGCGCGCCGCGCTTGTACTTCGCAAGCTCGGAGGCTTCGGGCCGTTTCACCTTGATGACGATATCGGCATCCTTGAGCGCATCGGCGCTGACGGTCGCGCCCGCGGACGTGAACTCCGAGTCCGGCAGGCCCGACTTGATGCCCGCGCCCGGCTCAATCGCGATATCGGCGCCCAGCGCCTTGAATTTTTTCACGGTGTCGGGCGAAACCGCAACCCGGGGCTCGGATGGATCGATTTCCTTGGCAACGGCAATCTTCATGGGGCCTCCGGCTGCGCGAGGCGCGCGCAAGCAAACTAGCGTTATTTCCGCTAAGTTGGATACCGGTTTCGCGACCGGGAAACGGGCGATTTTTTAGGGCAGCGCCGCCAAACGGCGGCGCAGAGAACGATCAGGTCAGAAAGATCGCCATCATGGCCACGATGAAAATGACGGCGGCCGAGCCGTATTTCACCAGCATGATGAAGCCCTCATAGGTCTGCTCATGGGCCGGATAATCGTTGCCGTCAGCGGTCGTGTAGGCCACTTCGTTATGCTCTGCCATCGGTATCCCCAGTCTGGTTTCGGCGCTGGCGTGGGAATTACCGCAAACCATACGGAAGGGCAACGGCGGCGGGCGCTTTGTGCACCTGCGGGGCCGTTACTTGCCGGACCCGGCCGGCCAGTTGTCCCTGATCCAGCGCGTCAGGCTCTCCTCGCTGACCTCGCCGGCGGCGAGGGAGAGGATGATGGCCGCCGCCTCTGCTTCGGGCACGACGAAATCGATGCCGTTCACACCGAGGAACGTATAGAGCGCAAGCAGCGAGGTGCGCTTGTTGCCATCGACAAATGGATGGTTGGGCGCGATTCCGAAGGCGTAAGCCGCAGCCAATTCGGCCGGTTCGGCCTGCTCGTAGGACCACCGATTTTTCGGCCGATCGAGCGCAGACTCGAGCATGCCCTCATCCCGCAGACCGCTCGCCCCGCCGTGGATCGTGAGCTGCTCGTCGTGAATGGCAACGACCATTTGGCGGGTGAGCCAAAACGGCTCGGTCATTTGGCAAGCTCAGCCAGAGCATTGTGGTAGCGCTTCATACCACGTCGTGCGACCTCCATCGCCTTCTCAAAATCCGGGTCGTATGGAGTCAGTCGAAACCCGCCATCTGGAGTGAGCGTCGCATACAGCCTGTCGCCTACGCTGACATTCATTCGGGCAAGTACGTCTTTGGAGAGAATAATCCCCGACGAATTACCGATTTTCTTGATCTCGACGGTGCCGATCACCTGACCGCGGACATCGGGCTCAATCTTCGATCGTTCGTTCATGGCGCAAAGCTCCGTTATACGGAATGTATAACGGATTTAGTCACCCCGTTCAACAAATGTTTTACTTCCTGCCTCTGCCTCGAAGCCAAGGCCCCCTAATACCAAATCTCATCAATTGTGACTCGTTGACGATTCCCAAATCAGTTTCGCTCTGATTCATTGGTGGCGAACGATGGAGGTTCGTCATGTCCATTCCAGTATCGTTGCGCGGTGATTTCACGGCATCTCAACTGCGCGCACTTGCGAGGAAGACGAAGGATGGCCCGCAGGCTCGGCGGCTTTTGGCGCTGGCGGCCATTTACGATGGGGCGACCCGCACCGAGGCGGCGAAGATTGGCGGCGTGACGCTGCAGATCATCCGGGACTGGGTGATGCGGTTCAATGCGCGGGGTGCTGCCGGCCTGCTTGACGGCAAATCGCCAGGTCAACCCTCGAGGCTCAATGATGTGCAACGCCAGGCGATTGTGCGGATAATCGAGAGCGGCCCGATCCCGGCGATCCACGGTGTCGTGCGCTGGCGGCTGATTGATCTTTCGCAATGGATATACGAGGAGTTCCGCATCACGGTCGCCAAGCAGACGCTGAGCCGGGAGCTTCGCGCGATGGGTTACCGAAAGCTCTCAGCCCGACCCCGCCATCATGCGCAGGCCGAGGGAGCCATCGAGGATTTTAAAAAAAGTTCCCAGCGCGCCTGGATGAAGTCGCGCGCGAAAACGCAATCGATGTCGGCAAGATAGAAATTTGGTTCCAGGACGAGGCTCGTATCGGCCAGAAGAACAAGATCACCCGCAGGTGGGCCAAACGCGGGACTCGCCCGAGCGCTCCGCGAGATCAGCGAACCGCATCGACCTATATCTTTGGTGCCATCTGCCCGAAACAGGGCAAGGGCGCGGCTTTGATCCTGCCCTCCTGCAATATCGAAGCGATGAACCTGCACCTTGCGGAAATCGCCAAGGCGGTCGCACCAGGAGCCCATGCCGTCCTCCTCGTCGATCAGGCCGGATGGCATCTGTCAGCAAGATTGCTCATTCCCGCCAACATCACCATCCTCGCCCTGCCGCCGAAATGCCCTGAACTCAATCCCGTTGAAAACATCTGGCAGTATATGCGTGACAACTGGCTCTCGAACCGCGTCTTCAAATCCTACGACGATATCGTCGATCACTGCTGCTACGCTTGGAATACCCTTGTCGACCGCCCCTGGAAGATCATGTCCATCGGACTGCGCCAATGGGCGCACGGGTTCTGATCAGCGAGACTTGGTATAAGCTCTCCATTCCACCGTCTTGCCCTCGGCCGTGGTCAGCCGGGCCCGCGGCACCGCGATCTCGACCGGCCCGAACGTGCCCGTCAGCGAGCGTTCAGCTACCGTGGCGGTGGCCCGTGACGTAGGCTCCTGCTCCATTGCCGGCCTTGTTGCTTCGTTCGCAATGCGGCCGTGCCAGCGCGGTATCGAGCTCACCGAGGATCAGCTCTTCGATAATGTCCGTTGACGGGGGTAGACCGGAAGTGGCTGGCCGGTCTCCAAAACGACGCGATTGACCCAACTCGGACATCGTCTTCCCGCGTGCGCCGTGGCCGCCTCGTGCTGTCGAATTTCTCGGACGGTGAGCAATATTGCTCAGCGGCAGGATCATTCTGGGCCCATATTGCATCCCTCATCGCCGCATCGCGGCATCTCCCGGTGTGGGGTGGGCGACCAACCAACTTCGCCTATTTCCTCATCGGTTAGCGTCGCGAAAGCCATGAATAAAATGCGCCTGTCTGCCTTCATTCGTGAAAACCCCAAAGAGATCATCGCTGAGTGGGAGAATTTTGCTCGCTCCCTGGTCCCGGCCGCCGACGGCATGAGCCCGCTTTCCCTGCGGAACCATATTACCTACATCCTCGCCTTCATCGCCGATGATATTGACACCGCTCAGACTGATTCCGAGCAGACGAACAAATCGCGCGGCAAGA
>JBDTUL010000610.1:0-3945 GCA_040007735.1 Gammaproteobacteria bacterium
GATACCATCGGCTACAACATGGAGATCAAGCACCAGCTCGCGCGCCCCACGGGCGTCGGCCTGCCGACGGGCAAGAGTGCCACGATCATCCGCCACAACGTCTTCAGCAAGCGAAGCACAACCGTCGGCAGCGACGGCGCGCGACCGAATGTACTGCTCGGGCATTTCCCGCTCAGCGGGACGGGCGCGACGGATCAATACGAGGTGTACGGCAACTTCTTCTATCAGAACCCGACGGAAGCGTTGTTCCAGGCAGAGGGCAACCTCGTCGTACATGACAACCTGTTCGTGAATTCCGCAGGCGATGCCGTAAACATCCAGCCTCACAACGACAAGCCACGCACCGTTGTCGTGTACGACAACACGGTCGTCGCTAGCGGCACGGGGCTGCGAATCAGCGGCGGCGACACGGGTTACGTCCAGCGCCTGATCGCAAACGCTGCGTTTGCAGGCTCTGCGATCTCTGGCCCGAACCAGACGAGCAACGTCACGGGCACCTACGCAGCTGCTGCGGATTCGTTGAACGCGCCTTTCGCGGCAATCGGCTCACTGGACCTGTTCCCGAAGACCGGCCGCCTCAGCGGCGCCGCCGGGGATCTTTCGACGTTCAGCGCATTCACGGACGGCGTGAAAGATTTCAACGGCACGACACGCAACGGTGTGCACCGGGGCGCGTACGAAGGCGAAGGCACCAACGCAGGGTGGCGCCTGGCGTTGTCCATCAAGCCGGGTGGGCCGGCCTCTTCCGCGACGCTCACGGCCGATCCCACTCAGGTGTCCCTTCAAGGCAGCAGCACGCTCCAATGGTCGGTCGCCGACGCAACCAGTTGCACGGCGTCGGATGGATGGAGCGGCAGCAAGCCGCCCGCCGGTTCCGAAACAGTAGGCCCCATCGCCGCCGACACTACGTATGTGATGACGTGCAGTACGCCTGGCGGCACGGTTTCAAAATCAGTGCGTGTGCAGGCAGTGACCGCGGCGGCGACACCTACCGTGACAATGAGCGCGTCCCCCGGCAACGTTGCTGCGGGAGGCACCAGCATCATTTCGTGGACCAGCACCGACGCGAATGCCTGCTCGGCTTCCGGCGGATGGACGGGCACCAAACCTGCGAACGGCTCAGAGACTGTCGGTCCGCTTCAGTCCGCGACGAGCTTTCAACTCACGTGCCTCGGCGCCGGCGGCAATGCCAATGCAACGGTGCAAGTAACGGTGGGCGGCTCGTCGCCACCCCCCACCACACCGCCGCCCACTACGCCCCCACCCACAACACCTCCGCCGACCACGCCGCCCACCACGCCGCCGGTCACGCCGCCGGTCACTCCCCCGCCAGCCACGGGCGAAACCAAGTCCGGCGGTGGCGGCGGCAGTCTCGATGTCTGGATGATTGCTTGCCTGGCGCTGATTGCGGCGTGGCGTCTCAGAGGTTCGTCGCCAGTTGGAGTCACTCAAACGCGGGCTTTGTGAATCCTGGCGAGAGCTTGAGTATCATGAGCGCCCGGCTCCTTTGCGTTCGGCTGGTTGACGAAAATGGCCCTGACGCTTCAAGACCTGACGGTGAACATCAGCAATCTCGATCGGGCTTCGTTGCTCGGCGAATGGCGCTGGCTCATCGGCACAACCAAACTGCCGGTGCTCGTCACCGCAATCGGCAATGCGTTCGTCGTCGACACGGCAAGTGGCTCGGTGCACATGCTCGATGTCGGCCCTGGAACGCTTCACCAGGTTGCCACGTCCCTCGATGAATTCCGCGCGCGCCTGCGCGACAAGGAATTCGTAATCGAGCACTTCGTCCCGTTCATCGTGGCGCGCATGCGCGCGAATGGGCACACGCTGCAGGCCGGGCACGTGTATGGCTTCAAGACGCCCCCACCGCTCGGGGGCGAGTATTCGGCCGATAACCTTCAGCCCACGGAGATCGTGTCGCACTTCTCGGTGCTCGGCGGGCTGCACGAGCACACGATCGATGTGCCGGGCCCGGTGTTCCCCGAAATCACCGTGGTCGTCGAAACAGACTAGAACGCGTAACTCAGCCACAGACCGACGGTCTTCACTTGCTGCACCTGTAGATCCCGTCGGCCGTAACGGAGGCCCGCTTCCCGTTGAGCGGCAAGCTTGCGGGCGGCACGAAGGGAGAAATCAGGACTCCCCCGATCTGGTGCTCGCAAGGCTGCAAAGAAGCAGGAGCCGCGCGGCTCTTTTCATTCCTGTCCATGGATTTCCTTGTCAGGCGCCAAGCGTGGCGCGTTTGCGAATCTCAGTGACGGGCCGCGGCGGCAAACGAGACCTTGGTCCAGTGCCGTCTTCGATTCACCCTCCTCGATGTCCGGTCCCGGCCGCGAATCCTGTTTCCAGTGTCAGAAGACTCAGAAAACCGGAGACCCCATGCGCGCTTGCCGACTGCCGTTCTCCCCCACACTGCGGGGGCTGATCGGGATCACCTTGCTGGCGCTGGGTCTCGCCCGGTCCGCGTTCGCGCAGGTCGATCAGATCCTGCCGCCGATGGGTGGCGGGGGCGGGGGCCAGTACATCGCGCGTTGCCAGCAGGGGGATCTGCTGAACGGGTTCGAGCTGCACACCGGTGACGACGTGGATGGAATCCGTCCGATCTGCGTGATCGGGTACTCGGCGACGGCCGTCGGCCCACGCAATATCTTCCCCAGGAGTTTCGGCGGACCGGGCGGCACGGTCAGACAGATCATGTGCCCCGACAACGCACCCCTCGTCTCCGGCCTCGAGGTCGCGTACGAAGGCGAAGACACGCGCATCATCAACAACGTCCACTTGTATTGCACACCCGCAGCGGTGAATCAGCCGCTGCCCGTCAATCCAACGGTGGTATTCGATGGGCCTTCGATACGCATTACCGCGGGAGGCCCCTTTACGGGCGGCGACCCCGTGTTCATGAGCTACGGCAAACAGAATTGCCCCGCCGGGCTCGTGTCCGTCGGCATCAGCGGCCGCTCCGGCATCTGGCTCGATGCGGTAGGGCTCATCTGCGGCAGACTCTATCTCGACACGTCGAAGGCGCCGATCGGGTTGGGAAGGGTGAACTCCTCAGCACCGGCCGGCCCCAGGAAGCCTCTCTGCGAAGCCGCAGCAGATGCTCGCGCGCGCAACTCCCCGGCAGCACCCAATCTCGAAGCTCAGTGCCGCGCCAGCCAAACGCCAGTGAAATCCCTCGGTCGCGTCAACGTTGCAGCGGCGCCCGGCGCACCAGCTGCCCCGCGCACGCTGTGCCAGGCGGCCTACGATGCGCGGGCGCGAAGCTCACCGGCGGCCCCGAACCTCGAGGCGCAGTGCAGAGCCACGGGCGGAACGCCGTCGCCCGTGAGCCCACAGGATCTGGATGCGCTCGCCGCCGTCGGCAGAACTATCGCCACGATGGATCCGGTCATCGCGCGGGCACGCACCGCCGAGCCCGATGGCACCTACTGGCGCGGATACGACATCGCAACCGGAGTGTTCGGTGACCCGGCGCTCGGTGCCAAAGGCAACACCGCAACCGGCCCGGGCTCATTGGGAATGCGCGCGACGCTGAACGCAGCCGGGCAACGAGGCTTCGATGCATCGGTGTCGTTGCACCTGAGCCGGAACTACAAACTGAACCCGACGGTGCCGGTGGGTCTGCCGCCGCAGCCGCCACAGGCACAGCAACAGCAACCGCCTGCCGCAGTGAATCCCGCCGGTGCGGCGATGTCTTCAATGATAGTGATCAGCCAGATCTTCGGCGGCGGGGGCAATGCCGGCGGCGCGCTGGATGCCGATTATGTCGAGCTTCTGAACCGGGGCGACGAACCTGTCTCGATGGAAGGGTGGTCCCTGCAGTACGCCGCCGTGAACGGCGCCACCTGGAACGTGAGGCGGATCGGCGGCACCATTCTTCCGGGCCACTACTTCCTCATCCGCGCGCCGGGACCGCTGCCTGCTGCGGACTTCCAGTTC
>JBDTUL010000611.1:0-3941 GCA_040007735.1 Gammaproteobacteria bacterium
GCTCGCCGTGCTGATTGCGATATTCGCGCGCATCAATGTGCCGACCATCGTCGGCACGGTGTTCCTGGTGAACCCGTTTACCGTGGTGCCGGTTTTCTACACCGCGTATCGCGTAGGCGTCGGCGTACTGGGGCTCGAACCCCACAAGTTCCGTTTCAAGTTCGATTTCGACTGGCTGCAGTACGGCCTGGGGCCGATGTGGCGCCCGTTTCTGCTGGGCTGCCTGATCTGCGCCGTGGTGGCCGGCCTGGTGGGGGGCTTCGGGCTGGAGTTCTTGTGGCGCTGGCGAGTGAGATCTAAATATCGGACGCGGCGCGTGCCGTCAACGCCGTAGCCCTTCGACTTCGCGCAGGCTGCCGGATTCGATTTCGAGCGCCCGGTCCATGCGAGCGGCAATGCGCAGGTCGTGCGTCACCACCACGAGACTGGTGGAACGCTCGCGGTTCAATTCCAGCATCAGCTCGAACACCTGCTCGGCATTCTTGCCGTCGAGGTTGCCGGTCGGCTCGTCGGCCAATACCACTTTCGGCTGCGTAACCAGCGCGCGTGCCACGGCTGCACGTTGACGCTCGCCACCAGAGAGCTGACTCGGACGATGCTCCAGCCGGTCGCCGAGCCCCACGCGCACGAGAATCTGACGCGCGCGATCCTTCGCCTCTCCGACTGGCATTCGGCGCACGAGCAACGGCATAGCCACGTTCTCCAGCGCAGAGAACTCCGGCAACAAGTGATGAAACTGATAGACGAACCCGAGCGCGTGATTGCGCAGGTCACCGCGCTCGCGTTCGGTTAGAGAATGAATCTCGCGATTGTCGACAAGCACTTCGCCCGCGGTCGGCCGATCCAGGCCGCCGAGAATCTGCAGCAGCGTCGTCTTGCCAGAGCCGGAGGCGCCGACAATGGCCAGCCTTTCGGCGGGCGCGATCGAAAGCGTAATTCCGCGCAGGACATCCAGCGTCACGGGCCCCTGCTTGAAACTCTTCTGTACCTGGCGTGCTTCGAGAACGGGATCAGTCATGGCGCAGAGCCTCGGCAGGCGCAGTGCGCGAGGCGCGCCATGCAGGGTAAAGCGTGGCGAGGGCGCACAGCAGGAATGCCACTGAACAGACTTTCAGCACGTCCATACCTTCCACGTAGGCGGGTAGATCGCTCATGTAATACACGCTGGCGTCCAGAAAATGAGTGCCCAGCAGCCGTTCGAGGCCACCAACCAGGCTTTGCAGATTGTGCGAGACCAGCACGCCGAGTGCCGCGCCGAGCAGCGTGCCCGCGAGGCCGATCGAGACGCCCTGAATGGCGAATATCCCGAGCACGTTCGGCGGGCCGGCACCCAAGGTGCGCAGGATAGCGATGTCGGTCTGCTTCTCTTTCACGATCATGACGAGCGTGGCCACTATGTTGAATGCGGCCACCGCGACGAGCATCAGCAGGATCATGAACATCATCGACTTCGTGATTTCGATGGAGCGGAAGAAATTCGCGTGCTTGCGCGTCCAGTCGCTGACATAGAAGCCCTCGCCTCCCAGGGCCAGCGCGATATCCCGCACGGCGCGCGGCGCACGCATCGGGTCATCCAGCGCGATGCGGATTCCAGTAACGCTGTCACCCAGGTGGTAGAGACGCGCGGCATCGCTCATGTGGATGAGCGCAAGTCCATTGTCGGACTCGAACAGCGCAGTGACGTGAAAGCGGCGCATACGCGGCACCACCCCGCTGGGAGTGGCCGTGCCTTCAGGCGCCATGATGACCACGCTGTCGCCGATCTTTGCGCCCAACGCGCGAGCGAGTGACGCGCCCAGGATCACGTTGTACTGACCGGCCTGCAGATCTTCGAGGCGGCCGCCTTTGAGATGCTGAGCGAGACCCGTGGCCTTGCGCTCTTCCTCAGGCAATACGCCACGCACCATGGAGCCGGTAACTCGCCTGCCGTTGGTGAGCAGCGCCTCAGACTCTATATAAGGGACTGCAGCAACAACGCCGGGGCGCTTTGCGGCAGCAGCCTGAATGTCGCGCCACTCGGGCATCGTGCCGTTCAAGCCCATCAGCGTTGCGTGTGAGGTGACGCTGAGAATGCGACTACGCAGCTCCCGCTCGAATCCATTCATCACCGAAAGCACCACGATGAGCGTGGCGACACCGAGCGTCAGCCCCATGACGGACATGAACGCCACGAACGACACGAAGCCCCGCCGATGCGTCGAGCGCAGATGTCGGGTACCGATGATCCATTCGTAAGCGCTCGCCATAGCTATTCGTACCGCAGGGCTTCCGCCGGAGCGGTGCGCGAGGCGCGAAGCGCGGGATAGATCGTTGCCGTGCCTGTGAGCAGTAACGCCGCAGCGCTAATCCATGCCACAGAGGGCCACTGCAAATCAGATGGAATCGCGGTCACGTAGTACACGTCCGAATCCATGATCTGAAAGCCGAACGTGTTCTCGAGAAAAGGCACTATGACGTCGACATTCAGTGAGAGAGCGACACCTAGCACCACACCGAACAGCACGCCGAGCCACCCGATGACCAGCCCCTGCGTGATGAACATGCCCATGATCTGGCGTGGCATGACACCCAGCGTGCGCAAGATCGCGATGTCAGTGCGTTTGTCCGTCACCACCATCACCAGCATCGCGACGATGTTGAAAGCGGCCACCGCCACGATGAGCAGCAGGATCAGCGCCATCATGGTTTTCTCAATGCGGATGGCGCGGAAGTAGCTGGCGTGGTCCTGCGTCCAGTCAAAGACCTCGAGAGTTTTGGGTAACGCAGCACGCACTCGCGGCGCGATCTCCGGCGCGTCGAGTGCCTTGTCGAACCACACGCGCAATCCCTCGCCGCCGGACTCCGCCGCCAGGGAGCGCACATCTTCCAGGTTCGAGAAGACCAGCGTGCCGTCGTGATCCTGAAGCCCTACCGAGAAGATGCCAGCCACCGTGAATTCACGCAGCGTAGGTGCGGGGGCTCCGTTGGGTGCAACGGTGGGTATGAGGAATGTAAGCGTATCGCCGATGGTGAGGCCGAGCTGCTGTGCGACCACCTCGCCCACGATGACGCGGTCCGTGCCGGGAATCAGATCGTCGATCCGGCCGTGCGTGACCGCCTGTTTGATGTCGGTATCCGCAGACTCTTCGCGCGGGTCGATGCCGCGCAGGATCACGGGCAGCATGTCGGGGGTTCGAACTGCCAGCGCCTGAATCTCGGCGTACGACGCTACCCCTTTCACGCCCGGGACAGCGCGGACGGCGCTCTCGGCCGCCTTCCAGTCCACCGCGACGTGCTCACCGTCCGCAGTGGGCGCGGCGGCGCTCACCACGCGAGCGTGCGCACTAAGCGACAGGAGCCGGTCACGCAGTTCGTCCTCGAACCCGTTCATCACGGACAGAATCACAATGAGTGCCGCGACTCCGACACACACACCCAGGAGCGATGCCCAGGTAATGAAGGAAACGAAGAACTTGTGGGTCCGGGCGCGCACGTAGCGCAGGCCCACGAACAGTGACAGGGGGTGAAACATGCGGCGGGGATTTAAACACAACGGGGAGCCTGCTCGGACAGGCTCCATGGCCGCCGGGATTCCAAGACGCTCGTCACAGATTGATAGCGGCGGGACGGGGCCGGGCTTTGACCGTTTGGGCCCGGTGATATAGTCCGCGAGGCTTGTGAGGAGTCTCTCCATGAAAACCGTTGGTCTCATCGCCCTGCTTTGTCTCGCACCGGCCGGCGCCGCCCTGGCCGAAACGCTGGTCGTGAACGACCAGGTTCAATTGCGCGACTCCACCGTCAATCGCCCGTCCCGCGGCAGCACCATGCAGGCCGTGGAACAGCACTTCGGCGCGCCCGCCCAGCGCCACGCCGCCGTCGGTGGCGGTGACCGCGCCAGGCCGCCCATCACCCGCTGGGACTACCCCAATTTTTCGGTGTTTTTCGAGAATGACCGGGTGATT
>JBDTUL010000612.1:0-3938 GCA_040007735.1 Gammaproteobacteria bacterium
CTTGTCCGGCAGGCCGATCACCACTTCGTTGACGAGCGGATTCGAGAGCCGCGACACCTGGGTCCACGCTCCGCCGTTCACTTCAGGCTTCGAGAAGGTCGGCCGCGGGTTGAGAATGCGCGCCTGCCGCAGGCTCGCGCTCGTCCAGCCGCCGATCACGCCATTTCCCGCGCCCTTCAGGCAACTCGCCGGCAGCTCGAGGGCGAGCGTCGTGATGTTCTTGTCGGCAAGCTGGTTGTTGGCCACGTTCTGCATGATGCCGCCCGGGAACGAAGCGCCATCCACCGGCACCAGGTTCACGAGATCGAACACGCGGCCCAGGTTGACGACGAAAGGCTCCTTGCGCTGGCCCACAAACACACGGCCCGGCTGATTGCAGCCCGGCACGTTGATGTTGTAGAGGAACTTGGCCGCGTAGTCCTTGTAGCCCTGCACGCTGGTGAAAGTCTTCGTGCCGACGAAGTCATACGGCTTGCCGAAGCTCGTGCTGCCATCGGTGGCGTTGGTAACGGCCGCGCTCTGGCCTGTCCGGCGATTGCCGGTGACTACATTGAGCGTATAGCTCTCGTTGAAATTCAGAAGCGTCGAGTCACTGGCGCTGACAGGGCCCACATTCTTCAGCGGTACGGCGACCTGGCTACCGCCAATGCCCAGCTTCACGCCAGCGTTGTTGTTGCCGAGCTTATTGGTGAAACGAAATTGAAACGTCAGGTCTTCTTTGGCGTCGCCATCGTTGTCGACGTGGATCTCATAGAGAGCCGTCGGGTCCAGCGCGAAATAGTTCGGGCCGCCGTACGGGTCCTGCAGCGGAAGGTAGTCCGCGAGGATCGTCACGTACGCGGCGCGGCCGGGTTCGTAACTATTGAACATATAGAAGTCGGTCGAATCCACGGCGGGCATGCGCGTGATATTCGGCGCCTCCCGGTGGCTCGAGGCCAGAGTGGTAAGTGGAATGAGGGCGGCTGCTAGTGAAAGTAACGCGCCACGTTGTAGGTTGGTCGCCATGAGGTATCCCCGGAGTCTTGAAGTTGTAACCTGATCGTTCGGCTGTACGTGGGATCATGGGGAGTGGATGCATCGGGGCGCGCTCTTTTAGATCCGGTCGGTGGATCGATAAAAGTACGAAAAGCGGCGCGTCCAGTCGCCGTCACCGGCCGTATAGCCCGGCAGGGGAAAGGGCAAAAAAGATGAAACCTGTCGTTCGCCCGCTGCTTGCGGGCAGCAGCTATCTGTTTGTTGCCTCAAACGTTTTCGCGGGCGGCGTACCTGGCGTGGGGCACGATCGCCAGATCGATGGCGGTCGCGCCGGAGTCACTCGCGAGTTCAAGATTGGCTCGCGCGACGCGCGCGTGCGCTTCGGCACTGAGGTGCGGCGTGACGACATCGACACCGCCGGTCTCTATCGAACGCACGATCGTCAACGTCTCGGCACCATCCGCGAAGACGGCGTCGTTCAAACCGGCACCAGCGTTTTTGTGGAGCAGGAAGTTCACGTGACCGATCTTGTGCGCGTCACAGGCGGCCTGCGTCACGACTACTTCGACTTCAACGTCGACAGCAACCTTGCGCTGAACTCGGGCAAGGCCAGCGACAGCATCACCAGCCCCAAGATCGCAGTAGTCGTCGGCCCATGGAACAAGACCGAGCTGTTTCTCTATGCCGGGCGTGGGTTTCATTAGCTTCAGGGTGACGCTGAAAGCTCGCTGGTAGTCGTTCGCGCGCCACATTCGCAAGAAACTGGCGCTCGTCGCCGCGGAGCGACGCTTTTTACCGGAACTCCGGAACGCTTCGTGCGCTCCACCTGATGTAAACAAATGAGAAGGGAAGGAGACGTCACGTGAGCTCGAGAGCGACAGAAGCGGGGCTATGGTCCCCAAAGAATGAGACGGTGTCAGCGATCGGCGCGGCAGTGTGTGCCCATTGGGCCACAGCACGGGCCGTGGCGAAAAGGCAGTTCTGGTCGAAGTCCGCGAACTGGCTCAACGCGCCCCGTCTCGGCCGTCACCATTTGACGATGGGTGGCAAACTCATCAAGTAGGCCTCCGGGTCGGCGTCGGTGCCAAAGCCGAAGCGCGTCCCGCGGTCGTACACGAGGTTGAATTCAACGTAGCGCCCGCGCTTGAAGAACAGTTTCTCGCGGGCTGCCTCGTCGAAAGGCGTGTCCTTGCGGCGGGCGACGATGGTCGGGTAAGCGCAGAGAAACGCTTCACCCACTGCCTGAACCAGCGCGAAGTCCGCGTTTACATCGCCGCTCGCCAGGTCATCGAAGAATATGCCGCCGACGCCGCGCGGCTCTTTGCGATGAGGCAGGTAAAAATATCTGTCGCACCACTCTTTGAATTCCTGATACGCATCGGGCCGGTAAGAATCACACGCCTTGCGTAACGCGTCGTGAAACGTGGCGGTGTCCTCATCGAAGGGAAACGTCGGTGTCAGGTCCGAGCCGCCGCCGAACCAGCTCTTGCTCGTACACAGGAAGCGCAGGTTCATGTGTACGGCTGGCACATAGGGGTTGAGCATATGTGCCACCAGCGAAATGCCCGTCGCAACGAACTTTCCGTCGGAGTCGGCCGCGCCCGCAATCTGGCTGCGGAATTTTGGCTCCAGCGCGCCCCAGACGTGACTGACGTTGACGCCCACTTTCTCGAACACGTCGCCGCGCATGATGCGCATGTCGCCGCCGCCCTGCAGGTGATGCCCCTCGGGGCGCCGCCAGCTGCGTGGCTCGAAACGATGCTTCGGCTCGAAGCTCTCGAACGCGCCGCAGATGCGCGATTGCAGGCCGCGAAAGTAGGCGACTGCCGTGTTCGCGAAATCAGGAGGTGATGTCATGCACGTAGTCCACGAGACGCGCCACTGCATCCGGATCTGTTTCCTGCCAGATGCCATGACCCAGGTTGAAGATGTGTCCGGGACCTGGCCCCGCTTCCAGCAACGTGGCATCGACGTGCTTCTTCAATTCATCCGGCGCGGCGAAGAGCGCGGCCGGGTCGAGATTGCCTTGCACGGACTTGTCAGCGCCGAGAATGCGTCGGGCGGTACTCAGCGGCGTGCGCCAGTCGATGCCGAACACATTCACGTCGAGGTCTTTCAGCGATTCGAGCAGCGAGCCGCCATTGTTGGCGTAGTAGATGATCGGCACGCCCACGCCTTTGAGACCCGCGAGGGTGCGCTTCACCGCGCGCAGCGCGAAGCGCTGATACTCGCGCGGCCCGAGCAGTCCGGCCCACGATTCGAACAACATCAACGCCTGCGCGCCCGCCTCTGCCTGCGCTCTCAGGTAGGCGGCCATGGCATCGGCCAGCTTGTCGAGCAGCCGCTCTGAGGACTCCGGTTGCGCGTACAGAAACGAACGCGCGGCGCCGAACTCTTTCGACGGCCGGCCACAGACGAGATAGCAGAACAACGTGAACGGGGCGCCGGCAAAACCGATGAGCGGTGCACCGCGCGGCACGCTGGCGCGAACCAGGCGAATGCTTTCCAGCACGAACGGCACATCGCGCGCCGGCACGATTTCCGGAAGCGCATCGATCTGCGCATCGGTGCGAATCGGCTCCTTCACGACGGGGCCCGGCGAGAACTCGAGCGACACACCCATGCCCTGCAGCGGCGTCATGATGTCGCTGAAGAGAATGGCGGCGTCCAGCTCGAAGCGACGCAAAGGTTGCATCGTCACTTCCGCGGCCAGCTCGGGCGTGCGCGTGAGCGAGACGAAGTCCACCTTCGAGCGCAGCTCGCGGTACTCCGGCAGATAGCGGCCCGCCTGGCGCATGATCCAGATGGGTGTATGCGGCACGGGCTGCCCGTAGCAGGCCGCCAGGAATGGCGGCAGCGGTTGAGTGTCTGGCTTGTTCAATTGCGCAACCATTGGGCCATGTCTGGCGCGAAGTACGTGATGATGAGATCCGCGCCAGCGCGCTTGATGCCCGTGAGGGTTT
>JBDTUL010000613.1:0-3936 GCA_040007735.1 Gammaproteobacteria bacterium
ACGCAGCAGCACCCCCGCGTTGCCCATGAAGGCCGACAGCCGGCCGATCGACTGGGGTATGTCCTTCTCACCGAGCCAGCGATAGCGGTCGCCCTCGCGTCCGACGATCGGGATCGGCAGGAACGGCATGAGACGCGCGCTGACTCCGACAGCTCCCGCGCCGGGCCCTCCGCCACCGTGGGGCGTCGAGAAGGTCTTGTGCAGGTTCATGTGGATCACATCGAAGCCCATGTCGCCCGGCCGCACCTTGCCGAGGATCGCGTTGAGGTTGGCGCCGTCGTAGTACAGCAGGCCGCCGGCGGCGTGAACGATGCGCGCCACCTCTTCGATGCGCCGCTCGAAGACGCCGAGCGTCGACGGATTCGTGAGCATGATGCCGGCGGTGTTGGGGCCAACGGCGGCCTTCAGGGCTTCGAGGTCCACGTCGCCTTCGGAGTCCACGGCAATCTCGCGGACCACACAGCCACACATCGTGGCGGTGGCGGGGTTCGTGCCGTGCGCGGCCTCGGCGACGATGATCTCGTTGCGCGCGAGATCGCCGCGGGCACGGTGATAGGCGCGAATCATGGCCACGCTGGCGAACTCACCATGCGCGCCGGCCATCGGGGTGAGCGACACGCCCCCCTGCATACCCGTGACCTCCTTCAGCATCTCCTGCAACTCATACATGCAGGCGAGGAACCCCTGGCCCTGAGATTCCGGCGCAAGAGGATGACGCGCCAGGAATTCGGGAAGCATCGCGTACTGGTTACACGCCTTGGGGTTGTATTTCATCGTGCACGAGCCCAGCGGGTAGAAGTGCGTGTCGATGGAAAAGTTGAGCTGCGAGAGCCGCGTGAAGTGACGCACGGCTTCGAGCTCACTTACTTCAGGAAGCATCGGTGGGCGCATCCTACGCAGGCTCTGCGGCACATCGGTCGCTGGAGGTGACTCCTGCGGCCACTGGTCCGTGGCGCCACGGCCCGGATGCGAATACTGGAAAATGACTTGTTCACGCATGGGTAGAGCTCGTTCGGTTCAGGCAGCCAGCGCGGATTTCAGCGCCTCGGTGAGCGCGCGCGCATAGGTCTCGATGTCTTCGGCGGTCTTGGTTTCGGTAGCACACACGAGCAGTGCCGGGCCGAGCTCGGGATAGTGTTCGCAGAGGTTGAAACCGCCGAGCACGCCCTTCGCTTCGAGCGCTTTCAGGACCGGTGCTACTGGCTTGTCCAGCAGCACCACCGCTTCATGGAAGCAGGGTGAGTTGAACGCTGTTCGCACGCCTTTGACGCGCGTGAGGGCGACAACCAGATCCCGCGTGCGCGCGTGCGAAGCGGCTGCAACTCGCTCGAGGCCTTGCGGGCCCATGATCGACATGTAGATGGTGGCGGCTGTGACCAGCAACCCCTGGTTCGTACAGATGTTCGATGTGGCCTTCGCGCGGCGGATGTGCTGCTCGCGCGCCTGAAGCGTGAGTGTGAAGCCTTCGTTGCCATTCAGGTCGACGGTGCGCCCCACGATTCGGCCCGGCATCTGCCGCACGAATTCCATGCGCGTGGTGATGAAGCCGAAGTACGGGCCGCCGGAAGAAAGCGGCACACCGAGAGGCTGGCCCTCGCCGACCGCGATGTCGGCGCCTTTCGCGCCCCATTCACCGGGCGGTTTGAGCATCGCGAGCGAAGTGGGATTCACCGATGCGATGACGAGAATGCCGCGGGCATGCGCCCAGTCCGTGAGTGCATCTACATCTTCCAGCACGCCGAAGAAGTTTGGCTGCTGGATCACGAGCGCCGTGATGTCCTGCCCGTCGTATTTGGATAGAGACTGCACGAGCGTGCGCCCTTCGGTGGGGGAGTACGGCACTTCCTCGAATCGCAGGCCCTGGTTGCCCGCCGTCGCGACCGCTACCTTGCGATAGTGAGGATGCACGGTGGTGGGCACCAAGATGCGCAGCGACTTGGATTTGCGGTTCGCACGAACCGCCATGAGGCTGGCTTCGGCGACGGCGGAGGCGCCGTCATACAACGAAGCATTTGCCACCTGCATGCCGGTGAGGCTCGCGATCATGGTCTGGTATTCGTACAAGAGCTGCAGCGTGCCCTGACTCGCCTCGGCCTGGTAAGGCGTGTAGGCACTGTAGAACTCGCCGCGCGTGGTGACGGCCCACACTGCTGCCGGGATGTGGTGCTCGTAGGCTCCGGCGCCGATGAAGCACAGCGGGCGCCCATCCTGCTTCGCTCGTGCCGACATCAGGCGGCCGATCTCCATCTCGTTCATCGCCGTGGGCACGCCCGCGAGCGACTTGATGCGAAGGTTCTGCGGAATCTCATCAAAGAGTTGCTCGATGTTCGGCACGCCGATGGCGGCGAGCATCTCCGCGACGTCTTTCTGCGTGTGAGGTATGAAAGCCATTCAGGCACCCTCCGCCTTCAGCAGCGCTTCGTACTCGGACGGCGACATCAGCTCGCCGATGACCGCCGCGTTCGCGGGCTTCACTCGCATGAGCCAGCCGGCACCGAATGCGTCCTGATTGATGAGCTCGGGTGTAGCGGCGAGCTCAGGGTTGCCGGCAGTGACTTCGCCGGCCAGCGGGCTGTAGACATCGGAGGCCGCTTTCACGGATTCGACCACGGCGCACGGCTCGCCCGCGCCGAGCAGACGGCCTGTTTCAGGCACTTCCACGAATACCAGGTCGCCGAGGGCGTGCTGCGCATGATCGGTGATGCCGATCTCCACGGTGCCATCCTTCAGGTCGCGGACCCATTCATGGGTGCGGGTGTATTTCAGATCGGCCGGAACATTGTTCATCAGTAATCTCTCCGCACTGGATTAGTGGGCGGCGCTTTTGAGCGCACTCGCCGTTGCAGGGGTGACCGGACTGGCTGGCGCAGTCGCCGGCGTCACGGCGTTCAGATCGATGCGCGCCTTGCCGAGGCGCACGAACGGCGGCTTCACCACCGTGGCGTTCAGGAGCTTGCCGCGAATATCCACCTGCACCGTGGCGCCGGTGCCTGCGGGAACGCGCGCCAGCGCGATGGAGCGCTCGAGCGTGGGTGAGAACGTGCCGCTGGTGGTTTCGCCTTCGCCAACGCCGGGCACGACCACCTTCTGGTGGCTTCGCAAAACGCCGCGATCCTCGAGCAGCAGGCCCACGAGCTTGCGCAGGTTGCCTTTCGCTTTGATGGCCTCGAGCGACTTGCGACCGATGAACTGACGCGTCGCAGGTTCAAACGCCACCGTCCACGCGAGGCCGGATTCCAGCGGGTTCTGCGTTTCATCCATGTCGTTGCCGTAGAGATTCATGCCGGCTTCCAGACGCAGCGTATCGCGCGCGCCGAGACCGCAGGAGGCAACGCCGAGCGCGTTCAGGTCCCTCCAGACTTTGACGATTTGATTGGCGGGAAGCACCACCTCGAAGCCGTCTTCGCCGGTGTAGCCGGTGCGCGCTACGAACCAGCCGTCGATCTCACGACCGACGAATGTTTGTAAGGCGAGCGCGGTTTTTGCGGCGGCGGGCGAGAGAAGCTTCGCGAACTTCGCGCGAGCCTCAGGACCCTGCGCCGCCAGCATCGCGAGGTCGGTGCGTTCCTGGACCTCGACGCCAAAGTCCTTGGCGTGTTGGCGAATCCACGCGAGGTCTTTGTCCCGCGTGCCGGCGTTCACCACCATGCGAAACCAGGATTCGGTGAGGAAATAGACGATGAGATCGTCTATTACTCCGCCCGCCTCGTTGAGCATGCAGCTGTAGAGCGCCTTGCCCGGCTCACGCAGCTTGCCTGCATCGTTCGCGAGAAGGCGTTCGAGGAAAGACCTAACGCGGTCGCCGCGCAGATCCGCCACACACATGTGCGACACATCGAATACGCCGGCGGCGCGCCGAACGGCGTGGTGTTCGCCGATCTGGGAGCTGTATTGAACTGGCATGTCCCAGCCGCCGAAATCGACGATGCGGGCGCC
>JBDTUL010000614.1:0-3935 GCA_040007735.1 Gammaproteobacteria bacterium
ACAGCCTCTCCAAGCGTCGCATCGAAAGCTCCATCGCCACGCTGTTTGGTGGTCGTGTGGCGGAAGAGCTGATCTTCGGGCCTGAGTCGGTCACCACAGGTGCGTCGAACGACATCGAGCGCGCCACGGACCTGGCCCGGAACATGGTCACGAAGTGGGGCCTGTCGGACAAACTCGGACCGCTCACGTACTCGGAAGAGAGCGGTGAGGTGTTCCTCGGCCGCAGCGTCACCCAGCACAAGCAGGTGTCGGACGGTACGGCTCAGGCCATCGACGAAGAAGTGCGTCGTGTGGTCGAGAGCAACTATGAGCGTGCCAAGGAGATTCTCGAGAAGATGCTCGACAAGCTGCACGTGATGGCGGAAGCGCTCATCAAGTACGAGACCATCGATGACGGCCAGCTCAAGGACATCATGGAAGGCCGCCCGCCCAAGCCGCCGAGCGATTGGGACGACACGCTGACGAACAAGCCGCCGAAGTCAGGGGCGGAAGGCTCCTCCGGCAGCATCGGCTCGCCTGCCGGCCAGCACTGAACGGTCGAGACAATTGAGTAGAATCGGGCCCGTTTTCGGGCCCGACTTTTTTGCGCGAACCCAATACCGTGATCCTCACCTGCCGCGACAAGACACTCGACCTGACCGCTCCCGTGGTCATGGGCGTGGTCAACGTGACCCCCGATTCCTTCTCGGACGGCGGCCGTTTCCTGAAAGCGGGCCAGGCGATCCAGCACGGCCTGCGGCTGGCCGAGGAAGGCGCGGCGATCCTGGACATTGGGGGGGAATCCACGCGGCCCGGCGCGGCCGCCGTTTCGGTTGATGAGGAGCTGCGGCGGGTCATTCCGGTGGTCGAAGGGCTTGCCGGCTCGTCTGCCGTCATCTCGGTCGACACCAGCAAGCCGGAAGTGATGCGGGCCGCGATTGCGGCCGGTGCGGGCCTCATCAATGACGTGCGGGCCTTCACTCTCCCCGGCGCTCTCGATGCCGCCGTGGAAACGGGGTGCGCGGTCTGTGTCATGCACATGCAGGGCGACCCTCAGACCATGCAGCAGGCCCCGGCCTACGGTGATGTCGTGAACGAGGTCAAGGCATTCCTCGTGGCACGCGCGCAGAGTTGCCGCGCCGCTGGCATCCCGGCCGAGCGGATCGCAATCGATCCAGGTTTCGGGTTCGGCAAGACCCTGGCGCACAATGCAGCGCTGCTTCGCTCGCTCGAGGTGCTCACCGATACCGGCTGGCCGGTGCTGGTGGGGCTGTCGCGCAAGTCGATGCTGGGAAAGATTCTGGGCAAGCCCGCCGGTGAGCGGGTCTACGGCAGCATTTCGCTGGCCGTAATGGCAGTACTGAAGGGCGCCCGAATCGTGCGCGCCCACGACGTTGCGGCAACGGTGGATGCGTTGAAGACGGTCACCGCCATGCAATCGGGAGGTTGAGCTTTTGACGCGACGATATTTCGGCACCGACGGCGTGCGTGGGCGGGTCGGAGAGCATCCGATGACCGTGGACTTCGCACTGAATCTTGCGAGTGCCGCCGCGCGCGTGCTGGCGCCTGAAGGGGGCACGGTGCTCATCGGCAAGGACACGCGCCTCTCCGGCTACATGATCGAGTCGGCGCTCGAGGCGGGCTTCGTCGCCGCGGGCGTGAACGCCATGCTCATCGGTCCGCTGCCCACTCCCGGCATTGCGTACATGACCACCCGCTTCAAGGCGGATTTCGGCGTGGTGATCAGCGCGTCCCACAATCTCTACGACGACAACGGCATCAAGTTCTTCGACGCCACCGGCGCCAAATTGTCCGATGAGCTGGAAGAGCGCATCGAAAAGGAGCTGGAAGGCAAGCCTGTCACCAAGACTTCGCGCAGCCTCGGCCGCGCCACGCGCGTGGATCGTTCGCGCACGATGTACCAGGAATTCTGCATCTCGACGCTGCCCGCGGGGATCGATCTCACCGGTCTCAAGATCGTGATCGATTGCGCGAACGGGGCGGCGTACAAAGTCGGCCCGCGCATCCTGGCGGATCTCGGCGCGGAAATCGTGCCCATCGGCACCTCGCCGAACGGGCGGAATATCAACGACGGCTGCGGTTCGCTCGCGCCGGATCTATTGCAGCTCACCGTGCCGGGCGTGCGTGCGAATGTTGGCGTCGCTCTGGATGGCGATGGCGATCGGCTCGTGATGGTCGATCACTTCGGGCGCATCGTGGATGGCGATCAGCTTCTCTATGTCATTGCTCGTGCGCTCCACGAGGAAGGAACGTTGCGCGGGCCGGTTGTGGGCACTGTCATGAGCAACTTCGGGCTCGAGCTGGCGCTCAAGAAGGCGGGCATCGAGTTCATGCGCGCGCAGGTGGGCGATCGATACGTCCTCGCCATGTTGCGCGAGCACGGTGGAGTCCTGGGCGGCGAATCTTCGGGCCATATCCTCTGTCTGGACAAAACGACCACCGGCGACGGCCTGGTGAGTGCGCTTCAGGTGCTGGCCATCATGAAGAAGACCGGGCGGTCGCTAGCCGAACTCGCGGCCGGCATGCACAAGTTTCCCCAGGTGATGATCAACGTAAAGGTCGCCAAGCGCTTCGATCCGAAGGGCATGCCCACGGTGCAGACCGCGGTTGCCCGGGTGGAAAAGCGTCTAGGGGAAGAAGGGCGTGTGGTCTTGCGCGCCTCCGGCACCGAGCCCGTCATTCGGGTCATGGTGGAGGGCCGCGACGAAGGCCTGACCAGAGAGCTGGCCACCGAGCTAGCCGATGTGGTCCGGGCGGCGGTCTAGCCTCCCGCGGGGACCGCGACTCGCAGAGCCCACGAAAGGACAGGATCCGCTCTTCAGGCGGACCCCCCGCAGCGGGCGGGCTGGAGCATCGAGCGACCGCCGATCGCGCGGACCGGGTCCCCTTGGTCCACTACTGTATTGGGTTGCGCCTCGTCGAACCCATGTCTATGATCGCGCGCCCTTAACGGGCGCCCGGGGTGCTTCGCGGAGGCACCCGACTAACCCCTCGAGGTCCGGCCATGCGCCGTCCTATCGTTGCCGGAAACTGGAAGCTGCACGGATCGCGCGCTGAAAACGCGCGCCTGATCGAAGAGCTCATTGCGCAGCTGCCGTCGAAGCCGGCGGCGATGTGCATCGTGTGCCCGCCGTTCGTGTACCTGCAGGAAGCCGCGCGCCTGCTGCGCGGCTCATCCATCGAGCTGGGCGCGCAGGATGTGTGCGCGGAAGCGCAGGGCGCCTTCACCGGCGAAGTGTCGGCTGCCATGTTGAAAGACGTGGGCTGCGAGTACGTCATCGTCGGCCATTCCGAGCGCCGCCTGATCTATCGCGAGAGCGACCAGGTCGTGGCGCGCAAATTCGCGGCCGCGCAGTCGAAGGGAATGATTCCGATCCTGTGCGTGGGCGAGCAGCTCGCCGAGCGCGAAGCCAACCGAATGCAGGATGTGATTGCCCGCCAGCTCGACGCGGTTCTCGAGCTGTGCGGTGTGGATACGTTCGCGAATGCAGTCATTGCCTACGAGCCCGTGTGGGCTATTGGCACCGGCCGCAACGCCACGCCCGACCAGGCGCAGGACGTTCATGCATTCATCCGTGCTCGCCTGGCGGCCCGGAATGCTAAGATTGCCGCCGAAACGCGGATTCTCTACGGCGGCAGCGTCAAAGCCGGTAATGCGGCGGAGCTGTTCGCGATGCCCGATGTGGACGGGGGCCTGATCGGTGGCGCCTCGCTCAAAGCGGATGAATTCCTCGCGATCCTGGCGGCTGCCCGGTCCCACTAAGGGGCCTTTTAACGGACTGCATTCAATGTTGCGCATGGCGCTGACGATAGTTCAGGTGTTTTCTTCGGTGGCGATTGTCGCCCTCGTGCTGCTCCAGCGTGGCAAGGGTGCCGATGCCGGCGCCGGTTTCGGCGCGGGTGCTTCCGGCACGGTGTTCGGTGCGCGCGGCGCG
>JBDTUL010000615.1:0-3934 GCA_040007735.1 Gammaproteobacteria bacterium
AATGTTCCCGAACCTCGATTGGTTCTCGGCTGTGTCGTATCACCTCATGGGTGTGCCCACAGCGATGTTCACACCGCTGTTCGTAATCGCGCGCACCACCGGCTGGTCCGCGCACGTGATGGAGCAGAGAGCGGACGGCAAGATCATTCGCCCGGCCGCCAACTACATCGGCCCGGAAAACGTGCCATTCGTTCCCCTAGACAAGCGTCCTTAGGAAGCACTGCCAGAATGTCGTCTCACGATTACAAGTCGGCCCAGCGGCCCGAGCCGGATTCCGCTCTCGTTGCCATTGCGGACTACGCTCACTCTGCTCAGATCAGCAGCAAGATTGCGTACGACACCGCGCGCTACTGCCTCATGGATACGCTCGCGTGTGGTTTCCAGGCGTTGAAATATCCGGCGTGCACGAAGCTCATGGGGCCCGTGGTGCCGGGCGCTGTGATGCCGGGTGGAGCACGCGTGCCGGGCACGTCGTATGAGCTCGATCCAGTGCAGGCCGCGTTCAACATCGGCGCGATGATTCGCTGGCTGGACTTCAACGACACGTGGCTAGCCGCGGAGTGGGGTCATCCTTCGGACAATCTCGGTGGCATTCTCGCCGTGGCGGACTACCTGGCGCGCAAGAAGGTGATGGAAGGGCAGAAACCCCTCGTCGTGCGCGATGTGCTCACCGCCATGATCAAGGCGCATGAGATTCAGGGCGTGCTCGCGATCGAGAACAGCTTCAATCGCGTTGGGCTCGATCACGTCATTCTGGTGCGTGTGGCTTCGACAGCCGTTGTCACCGCCATGCTCGGTGGTACTCGCGAACAGGTCATCAACGCCGTGTCGAATGCGTGGATCGATGGCGGCGCGCTGCGCACGTATCGGCACGCGCCGAACACCGGTTCTCGCAAGAGCTGGGCGGCCGGCGACGCCACGTCGCGCGGTGTGCGGCATGCATTCATTTCAAGGGCGGGTGAGATGGGCTACCCCTCCGCGTTGTCTGCGAAGACCTGGGGCTTCAATGACGTGCTGTTCAAGGGCAAGTCGTTCTCTCTGCTGCAGCCTTTCGGCAGCTACGTGATGGAGAACGTGCTCTTCAAGATTTCCTTCCCCGCGGAATTCCACGCCCAGACCGCTGTGGAATGCGCCATGAAACTGCATCCGCTGGTGCGCGACCGTGTGAGCGAGATCGAGCGCATCACCATCGAAACGCAGGAGCCCGGCGTCCGCATCATCGACAAGACCGGCCCGCTTGCGAACCCGGCCGACCGCGACCATTGCATTCAATACATGGTCGCCGTGCCGCTGCTCTTCGGCCGCCTCACCGCTGCCGACTACGAAGACACTATCGCGAACGACCCGCGCATCGACGCGCTTCGCTCCTGCATGCAGGTGAGCGAAAACGCCACCTTCACGAAGGAGTACTACGACGCGGACAAGCGCTTCATCGGCAACGCCATCCAGGTGTTCTTCCGCGACGGCACTTCGACCCCGCGCATCCAGGTGGATTTCCCCATCGGCCACCGCAAGCGCCGCGAAGAAGGCATGCCCGTGCTGGTGCAGAAGTTCGAGCAGTCCGTCGCCGCCCACTTCTCCGCCAAACAAACCGCCCGAATCCAGGCCACCTTCGCCGACTCCGCGAAGCTGGATGCCATGCCGGTGAATGAGCTGGTAGCGACGATGGTGACGAACTGAGCGCGCGGCGCGTAACACGCCGCCGACAACCGGCGGGCCTTGGTGTTGCGCGCGCCCGGGTCTTAGACTTTCCATAGTTTTCAAAGGATTGATAACTCTAAGGCCCGTTCTCTAAGACCCGTTTTGCGCACCATCCGCAGAATCGGGGAGTGCAGGGGCGGATGCGTGCCAGCGAGCCCACCTGCGCACGCCCAGCAAATGGACTCGCCTGCCAGTCCGCAACTCATCGAGTAGCCGCTGGATGGCGCTTTCCGACAGCGTCGGCAAGACCTGACGCAGTTCCGCCAAGGTCGCACCGGATCCCTCGCTGTCGCGAAGGTGTTTGAGCAGAAGTTCCTTGTTGGTCTCGCGATCGAGTCCACGCTTACGCGTATAGGTGCCGGCCAGGCGCATGTGCGCGTATAGGCTTCGCGACAACAGGTAACGCGCCGCGGCTCCGCGACCGAACCCCGCAGGCTCGATTAGCGCTGCGTTTCGCAAGACAGCGACTCGATCGGTAAGCGACTTCGGAATGCGTTGGTCGCGATGAATCAAATCCAACACCAGCAAATCATGGATGGTGAGTTTGACGCCGCACTTCGCTGCAAACTTATCCAGGAATCGCACAAATGCCTCGTCCGTCATCGTGCCGTGAAGCGTCAGAAATACTTTGTGGTCGTGCGATTTATTGAAGTCAGGCAGCGGCTTGCTATGTCGGATCGTGCGCTCGTAGATCAGATCCATGCCCTGGCCCGCGCGCTCTACCAGACCGCAGCGCGCGAATGATTCAGCCAGGCGTCGATTTCGCGGATTCTGCTCATCGAGAATGTTCTCCGTAGTGATTCCTTCCGGAAACCCTCCCGGACTCACGACCTCAAGGCGTCTTGCATACTGGCGAACAAATATCGAGCCGCCCAGCCGGTACTCTCGATGGCAAACGGCATTGAGAATGGCCTCGCGGGCAACCTTCTCGTCAAATGTGGCGATGTCCGTTCGGAAGAAGCCGTCTTGCCAGCTTTGCTTGTCGTTACGGAGGTTGATTCGGTCCCAGATCGCGTCATGGAAGCGGAAGAAGCCCTCTCTGTACTCTTGTCGATCCTGAGCAGGTCCGGGTGCTTCGCTCGATCGATACTCGAAGACGACTTCTGACTGTGCAAGATGGACACCGAGTGCCGCACGGGTTCCGAACAGGATGAGGGAAGCGTAGGTCAGCTTCCCGTCCTTCATCAGTTCGGCGTCGGTCAGGGTTCGTTCATCGTTCTTGCGGAGTATGTGGGCATTTGCGGCCGCGTTTGCCCAGCGCGAACGGAAATCGGCGATAGCGTTCGGGTCCAGGTCCGAAAGCTTTGCGCGGAGACAAAACTCAGCCGAGTAGTCGCCAGTCTCGAAGTAGATCAGGCGGCGCTGCGAGTCTGGCATGGGCACAAGCGCATCGCCCGCCCGTGACCAGGCAACGCCACCGTCTTCCCATACTTCGCCAGGCTCGCGAGGAGGCACATGAACGATGAGCAGCCGTTGCCCGCCGTAAATCACTTCTTCAATAGGGACACGGCGGCGGAGTCGTTCGAATAACCCCGCCTCGGTTCGGCCAGGTTCGGGGAAGGCTTGGCTACCAACGACTTTCCGCGGGCGTGCGTCGGTGACGCCCAGAAGGATTCTTCCGCCACGCTCGTTCGCGAGCGCGACGACGTACTGGACGAGCTTCTCGAAACTGAAGCTGCTTCGGGCTTCCTTAAACTCGAATCGTTTGCCTTCGGGTGTGCGTAGTAGTCGGCGTATTTCCGAATTGGAAGTTGAGTCGACTTCCGGAACGATGCTGGGCTCAGCCGCTTCGCTCTCGGAAGGTTCGAGCCGGATTGTCGCATCCATGGACAAGGCCTTCTTCTGCTTGGGAATAGCGGATTCTATCGCCGCTCGTCCTGAGCGAGGCTCGTACTTTTGTGCCGCTCACGGTGCTACTCGCTGCGCTTGGCGCTGCTTTGTAACCGCGGGATATACTCAGCAGTGCATCTCTACGATTCCGAAGATGCGTACAGCGTGGTCTAATCGGCGCAGTCTACGGTCCGTGTAACACCGAATGTCGTCGTCGCCCGAAGAAGAATTTCTAATCGCCGGTGCCCATACGCTCGGCGTGGAGCTTTCGACGGAAACGTCCGAGAAGCTCTTGCGCCTGCTGGATGAACTGGCGCGCTGGAGCAAAACCCATAACCTCACGGCGATCACGAAGCGCGAGGAGATGATTACGCATCATCTGCTTGATAGCCTTTCCGTTCAT
>JBDTUL010000616.1:0-3918 GCA_040007735.1 Gammaproteobacteria bacterium
CGCATCAGCGGCACGTCGTCTGGCGTCAATCGCTGAATGATCATTACGGTCTGGCTCCTTCGTATCAGTCGTGGGTGCTCGTCCGCGGCGCCGGCTTCGGCGATCTCCGCGCAGCGCGCGCCGCAAGACACGACGATCGCGACCGGCGCTGCCTCGCGGCCTGATCACGCGCTCGGGAACTGCGGCAGTTGCATGATGCGGCGCGCCTGTTCGAAATGGCGGCGATCGTGGGCGACGACGAGCCGGCAGCCGTCGAGAACGCTGTAGGTGGCCATGTTCATGAACGGTGAAGTCATGATGGCGCGGGCCGCAGCGCGCTCGTCGAGCGTCCCCGCCCAGGTCGCGGCGCCGCGATGCTGCTCAACCAGCCGCTGAACAATGTCCGCCGCGATGTCGGTGGTGGCGGGCAGCGCGTCGGGCGACGCCGTGAACCGCCGTCGTCCAGCTGGCGACTGCGAGCGGATCAGGAGCCAGCCGAACAGGATCGGGAGCAACGGCAGGCGCTGCCAGACAGTTGGCGCGTGTGTGGCCGCGAGGGCGTCGGTCGCGCTCGTGAACATCAGCCGGTTTGCGGTCAGCAGGTGTTCGCAGCACTGCGCCACGCTCCACTGCGTGTCGTCGAGGCGCCAGTTCAGCTGACGCACGGAAAGGTGCCCGAACGTCCCCATGGTGTCCTGCGCCATGGCTTCGAGACCGGTCTTGACGTCGGCGATCGACAAGGTCGCGTAGTTCATGGACACCACTGTCTCATTTTTAGCCGGCCGCGGGGCCGCTGGCGGAGCGGTCGATCTGGCGAATGGCGCCGAGGTGGTAGGCGAGGTGGCCGACGCTGGAGATGACGCCCGTCAGCTCGAACTCCGAGCACTCGCGCGGCGAGTGCAGGGCGTCGAGCCAGGCGCGCGCCTCGGCCCGTAGCGCCTGACGGAGCGCAACCCATTCCTGATCGCTGACCGCCGCGAGCCGCCAGCTGGCGATCCAGTCCGCCCCCGACCACGGATCCGGCTCGCCGCGGCTCCACCGGTTCATCAGCGACAGCCCGAAGCGCAGGTGATCGACATGCGCGGCAATGCTCGCTCCACCAGCGGCGGGCGCCGCCGAGGCCGCGGCCGCGCACAGTTTGTCGAGCGAGCGCAGCAGCCCGGCATCGCCGCTGTTGAGCATCCACGCGGCGGTGTCGTCCGGCCCGTCGATGAGCTCGCGGAACAGTGTTGGAACCGGCTGAGCCCATGTCGTCGCTGTGTGGGACATGGCGTCGCTATCTGATGAAATACCCACCCACATGCCAGGTCCCGTCTTTCTCCTGTACCGCTGTCACGGTTTCGACCGCCGCGGCTTTCTGCTCGAAGCTGGTGTTGAATCGAAAGACGACATATTCGCCATCTGGCGCGCCGGGAAGCGTTGTTGTGGATTTCGCGCTTGCCAACTCACGCACTTTCATCGGGCCCAGCGGCGTACGCGCCGCCTGCGCTGCCGCTTGCCATTTCTCCTGCGTGATTGCGCTTCGAAAGGCGCTGGCTGCCGTCTCCCAACTCGCCGCATAGTTCTGGTTGTCGATGAGAGACAGCCAGGCTTCCGCGGACGCCTGAGCCGGCTTTGTCGGGGGCTCCTGGGCGCGACTGGATGCGGCGCCAAGAACCGGGGCGAACGCGATCAGGATCAGCAATTGAACGGCTCGTCGCTTCATCACACACTCCTTCAGCGATTTCTCAGACTGCCTCAAAGCCGCGCTCACCCGCGCCGACCGGAGCGCTCCGGTGCCATCAATAAATCGTTGACGTGTCAGCCACGCCAGCCTGAGCTCGCGTGTTGCTCATCACTCCTCGGCGATCGACGTCGGTGGGTCCTTGCCTCGAACGTCGGCATCGTCGCCAAGTCGCAACCGGCCTGCCTCTGCCTCAGCGAGCAACGCACGCGCCTGTTCGGCGTCTGCGTCAGCCACGAGGACTTCCACCGCGCCCAAGCCGTCCATCGTCAGTCCGTGAGTCTGGCGCAGTGGTTGTCCGCTTGCAGTCCATTTGCCGGCTTGACTAGACGCTGGGACGAGGCCTTTGAGGCGTCGGCACGTGACGATGTTGGCGTGCCCACTGTCGCCAGCGACGTTCGGGATCACAACACTCAGTTCGTCAGCATATGCATTACGACAATGACCAGGATGCCTGCGGCCATCAAGGTCGCGGCCGTGACAACGGCGGTCGCCATGTACTGCTGAAGGGTCATGAGCGTCTGCTGCATCGCGTGCCGCAGGTCAGCATCGGCGGCCCACCCCTGGAGCAGGGCCACGCTGCCAAGACACAGCGCGGCCAGTGGCAGAGCAACCAGCAGTCCCCATAGACCGACCGTGAACCCGAGCCCGACGTACCACATCACGAGTTGGTTTGCAGTACGTGCAGGCTCCAGATTCTGGGACTGAAGACTCCGTACGAACAGCGCCGCGATGAAGAGAGAGCCTGGGGCAACGAGCAATAGTGCCGCAGTCGCTTCGGCCCGCTTCGTCAAGTTGCTCATAAGCTACTCTTTCTCAACATCAACAGTTGATCTTGTCGAGTATGTCTCTTGTCGTCCGTGAAACGCCCGCACTGAACCGCAGCGCGTCTGCGTCAGTCTCGCCCCGACGGCTCCTGCGCCCGATCAGACTGCTCGGCTCCCGCCTCCAAGAGTCGCTCTGCGCGCGCTCCAATCGGATTCTGCATTGACCGTAATCAGATCGCTGACACCTGGGACGCTCCTTGAAACGCTTCGCCATCTCCCAGGAGCACGCCCTCCTTGCTGTCGCCACCGAAGTCCCGGTAGCTCATCCGCCAAGATGCGGCAGGCGTCGATACATCCGCCGGCCCCGTGCGTGGTGCGCGAACTCTCTCTCGAGTAGACATGAACCAGCAGGGCGGCTCCGGCAGCAGGCGGCGTCGCCAGCACCCCACGCCTTAGAGCAAACAAGCACCTCCGGCGACGGCCAGTGAACACCCAACCAAGAACGGACCTGACCGTCATTATTGGGGTGCAGACCGGAGGGCCAGCGCGAGGCCGACGGCACTGCAGGTCGCGAAGCCGAGTGCCACGACCAGCACTGCGGGTAGGGAACGCGCTCCCAGCGCCAAGGCCGTTACTGCGGCGGCTCCCGCAGCGACGAGCAGCGCCGACGCGGCGCGCACAACCAAGCCGGGCGATCGTGGCCGCGTACGATTGGCGATGCCGAGTACTGACGCCGCGCCAAGCGTTGCCGCCACAGCGAGCCAGACATACCGGAAGTCCGTGCCCGTCGACGCGGCGCGCAGAGCCGCGAAACCAACCGGGATGCTGGCGATGAGTAAACCAACAATTCTCACAGGTGCTCCGTTGAGTCGGCGCCAGCGACCGGTGTCAGGCTAAACGCATAGTAACCTGCCGGGGCTCCCAGGCACGGCAGCTCGGATCCCGAGCGAACGCCTCGTTCGGCTGTGAACGCTCAGGCCTGAGCCTGGCGGCGCTCGGGGGACGCGGGCACCCTCAGGCCGTCTTCAGCAAACAGCGCAGCACCTCCGCCACGCTCCACGCTTGCGCGATGCAGCCGCGCGGCACGTAGGGCGCCTCGGCATCGAAGATCTCGCTGATCGAGCCGACGCAGGCGTCCCCCAGATGGCCGTCGAAGTCGTGCAGGAAGTGCCGCGCTCCGGCGCGGTCCTCCGGGTACACCTTCAGCCACGCATCGACGAATGGGCCGATCAGCCACGCCCAGACGGTGCCCTGGTGGTAGGCGGCATCGCGCGAGCGCAGGTCGCCGTAGTACTTGGCCTTGAAATCGGGCTGCCCGGGCGCCAGCGAGCGCAGGCCGACCGGCGTCAGCAGCCTCTCCCGGACCACCTCCATCACCGGGCGCCAGCGCCTCTCGTCCAGCACCGGATAGTCGAGCGAGATCGCAAACACCTGGTTCGGCCGGCACGC
>JBDTUL010000617.1:0-3906 GCA_040007735.1 Gammaproteobacteria bacterium
TCGACACGATGATCGAGAAGGGCTTTCAGATCCTCGTCGGTGACGCCAACGGCGCTGACAAGGCGGTCCAACGGTACCTTGCCGACAGGTCGTATCCGCAGGTCATCGTGCACTGCATAAAAGGGAACCCTGCCGGAACAACGTCGGAAACTTCTCCCCCCGCCAGCTCGTCGCCCGGCGGCGCGATGATAGGGCGTAGCTCTCAGAGCGTTGACTGTAGCACTCAGCGGCACGTGCGAGCGCAGCAACCTCCGGGTCGGCCGGTCATCCGGCACGCTACGGCGCGCGCAGCGTCGGCCGTCCAGGAACGCTCGGGACCACGTCCGGCCGCTTCCGATTAGATCGTAAGGCGGCGACGAGCGCCGCGCGACCGGGAATGCCGCTCTTTCCGTAGATCTTGTGAAGCAGGAACTTGACCGTGTGCACGGTCTTGCCGAGGCTGTCGGCGAGCTCCTGGTTCGAGCATCCGTCGGCGATGGCGATCGCGACGGCCCGCTCCGCCGCAGTCAGCCGCTGCAGCAACTTCAGCGCTTGATCTGACAACTCAACGGCCGCGACATGCTCGTGTTCATGAAGATCAATGACGAACGTGGGATCCGAGAGACCCGCGGAACCAGCGTGACGGAAGCAGTCAGCTCGGGCGTCTTCGGGTGAGCGATGCGGCACCGAAGGACGCCTGATGCCACCGGATCGACACATAACAGAGACTGCCACCTTTGATGCAGGTCAGCACAGGCGGCTGCCAGCACAGGTGGCAGTCGCCACGCCGTCGATGACGGATCGGGCGCCTCGATGGCCGCATCGACCCATGCGGCACATCGCAGCCGGGCGACCGCGGTTACCTGCACTGCATCCAAGTCCCCGTTCAGAATCGCAAGTCCGCGTGCTTCATCGGCGATGACCATCGCCATTCCCTCGAGCACAGTGCTGTAGAGGTCCCGCTCGGCCAGACGATCTACTGCGCAGTCGATGAACGGGTGAAGGCGTTCAAGGCGCGCCGTCTCTTCCTCAGAGAAATCGGGCTGTCCTTCTGACCGATACGCGGTGGCGACAAACAGTGGCGACTTGGCTGCCGGCCCTCCCCAGAAACAGAGTGCGACCCCATGACGCCACCCTTGAGGACGCATCACTTCGCGATAGAACGCGGTGGCGCGGAGCGATGCCATCGAAGTCGAGAGCAGTTTTTGAGTCCGCAAGAGCTTGACACCGCGATTGGCCATGGCGAACGGCAACGCCGGTGTGAGTTCGACATAGCGACGCATGAACACGGGGTCATACGTACGGCCACGCGAATCGCGTTCCCTAAGAAGACCGTCGTCTGATCTTTGATAAAAGACGGACACGAAGTCGCACGGGACCGTCGTCGCGAGAAGTTGAAATACCGCGTCGATCAGGTGATCGAGATCGGTCGCCGTAAGGAGGGGCAGCAGTTGCTCCGATTCAATGGTGCCGCGGTCGAACGTCGCCGCTCGCTTGCGTGCGCCGGTGCGGCGGGCGGAGCGCTTGAGCCGGGCGAGTCGCTCGCGCGTGCGCATTTTCAGTGTGCCACGCTATCCAAAAGATAGGTCGACAATGGGGAATCCGGCTTATACAGTCGTCAACAGCCTACAAGGGTGCGCGTGCAGGTCGCGGAAGTGTAACCTCACGCGCGTGCGAACGAAAGAAGGAACGTTGCCCGCGTCTGTTCGGGCGAAGGGAGCATCTGACATGACTCTGATGCGCGTTTTCGTGGCTGCGGTGACGGTCACGTCCGCCGCCTGCGGCGGTTCAGGCGCTATCGGCGCACTGACGGCACCCACACCGGCTGTGGCAGTGCCGCCTGGACAACCGGTCACCGGCGTGCAAGTCGTCAGTGTATCCCCTGACGTCGTTTCAACTGCGGGTGACGCGTGGGGTACGGTCATCGGCACGGGGTTTCAGCCAGGGGCGACGATTCGCTTCGGAGCGACTGTGATAAACAGCGTCTTTCGGGACAGCACGACGATTCAGTTCGCTCGTTCTGGACAACACGCGCCCGGCGCCGTTGACCTCACCGTGATCAACCCAGGAGGAGAGGCGGCCGCACTCGCAGGCGTCTACACCTACGCCCAACCGGATTCATTCGACGCCGACGGTGCGTGGAACGCGCATACGGACGCCCGCAATGACTACACGACCGAGATGCACTTCACAATTCGCGATCATGTGCTCGTCAACCTTTCCTGTGGTGGGATTTCCGTGGTGTCAGCGCCGCTGCCGCTAAACATAGCAAACGGCGGATTTTCCATCGGAGGCGTCGATGGATTTGGGATGTCGGGTGTGCTCGTCTCGCAAAGCACATCGTCTGGAAGCGTGAATTCGTCGGCATGCGGCGATGGCCGGTGGTGGGGCGATAAGTCGCCGGGCGCGGCGTCTACGCAGTTCGCCGGCCATCGTTAGAGCCCCTCGACGCCGCGGGTGTCGTTAACCATCAATATCGGCCGGGGAGACGCAATGCGTGCCCCGGACAGTTGTCGGCGCCACTCTGTGCACCGGTTGTCATGGCTCGAACGCACGGCGTCGGTCGCGCGATCCTCGACAACGTAAACGGAAAGTTCACGATTACGCGCCGCGCGGCTTCTGACGAGGCAGCGCTGTGACTGTGCTCGGCGTCGGCATGGCCCTGCGGGGCGGTTCATGGGATTGCGATTCGACCTTGGCGAAGTCGCCGTAGAAGCGGCTTGAGAGCGGTCGGCAGCGGCCGGCATGATGAGACGATCATGAGGAACAGAACTCTATTGCCAGGTGGCGCCGAGGCAGACGCGCTCTGGCTGGCGAGAAGTGTTATCACGGGCGACTCGGGATTAGATATCGAGCTGGTCCGGCGCGCGGCAGCCAGCCCTGATTAGGCGTCTGGAGCAACGCCGCGAGACTGGGTGCCTACCGCCACGCCAAGCTGAGCAAGGCTCTCGCTCGCCGCTGAGTCATGCTACTTGCCGAAGGGCTGCAATCGACCGCAGCCACCTCGTCAACCGGTTCCAAGTGGCGCTGTTCAGGTCCACCATCCTTCGCTCGCGCGAGCTACCGCCGGCAGCGTGAGCTTCGGCTCGGCAAGCCAGGCGAAGGATGCCGCGCGAGTTTTCGGCTCACGAAGCCGTCGAGTCTCTGACAGCCGAGGGACGCCGCTGCGAAACCGCGAACCGGTGGAAGCTGGCACAAATCGTCAACCCCGGCCGCCGAATCCTTCGCGGACCTGCCACACTCCCAATAGTCCGAAGCACTTCCCGCGCTCAGGATGGCGGACCACAACGCGGGGCGCCGTCCACACCCTGCTTGCCGCCGACCCTGGCATTTCCACGTCGGAATCGAGTTCTCAACCGAAGAAGCGGCCCTCCGTTTCGAGCGCTACCCGAAATCCGGATCCGGCCGCGCGTTCGCGAAGCAGCATTCGAGGTGTGACCTCTTCGACCAGTTGCCGGTGAGGCTTCGACCACAGGACCCGCACCGCACGAAGCCGCGCAATGGGAAGTCCGGGTGCGCCCGCTGCTGTGGCGTGGCGCTCGGAACTCGCCCGGACAAGGCGCGTTCCGCGAGCGATCTACGGCGCGTTCGTACGTGACCGCGCGACCGGCGAGCGCTAAGCAGCGGACGGCAGAGGCGCCGTCCGTGGCAACGTACGCGCGGAGCCGTGGCGAACGAAACCTGACGGCACCTCCGATCTGTGACCTGGTGCTACGATTGGCCCGCCCAGAGGCTCGATGCCGCCATTCCCAGAGTGGTGGAATTGGGACCTTTCGTTCACTGGCCACGCCGAATTGCGCATGGAGCAACGCGGCGTGACCGAGGTGGAGGTCCGCGCTATGCTGGAGCGAGCCACCGGACGAACGGTCGAAAGTGTTGCGGCTCTTCCAATTCCTTGAACGGATTGAAAACATTGAGCCCGGGTCG
>JBDTUL010000618.1:0-3905 GCA_040007735.1 Gammaproteobacteria bacterium
CGCCGCAGTAGGACGGCTATTGCTCGGACAGGCTCCTAAGAGCGCTCAGCGGATGCCGAGGGCCGAAACTACGACCGGGCGTGTTCGCCCAGCAGGGTCCGTGCGCGCAGTCGTGCCTACAGTCGTCGTCACCGTGCCGCGACGATTGAAATGCAGAGCCGAGAGTCCGGGGTTGTTCACATCGATGACGGCCGCGCTGAGCGATTTCTCATAGCACAGCCGTGATTGCATTTTTCGCTCGGGCTGGCGCTCATCCGCTGTCGGGCAGACCGTGTTCGCGGCGGTGCGCAGCCGGTGATACAGCGTCTTCGTGCCCGAGGTGTTCAACAGATTGAGGTCGTCATACCTGACGGTGACCGCCGGAGTGTCGTCTTGCGGTCCGGCATGGGCCGGGCTGCTCGTTATCGCGAACGTAGTCAGCGTGGCAACCACTGGCAATGAAAGCGTGCAAAGGGTTCGGGCAATCGAGGGCGGGTTTGAACGACTCATAGCTCTTCTCCTCGTGGATCGAACGACTCGTGCTCTTCGAATCTTTGAAGCTCTTCGGATCTTTGGAGCGTGGAATCTATAGAATCCGCATCGAGGTGAAAATTGCCCGTTCGGGCCATCTTTGCATTGAAACTCGCGCGGCAGGGCGACACTATCGCGCCTCGTCACGAGGGGAGTCTTCTTCCGGGCCGTGATTCCGCAGACACACTATGCGAAGAGTGGCGCGGTGCACATCGCTTATCAGGTGATAGGCGAGCGCCGTCTGGATCTGCTGTGGGTTCCGGGCGGGGAAGCGCATGGCGTGCAGCAATGGGAAGACCCAGCTCACGCTTACTTTCTACATCGGCTCGCAGGGCTGGCGCGGTTGATCGTGATGGACATGCGCAGCACCGGTTTGTCTGATCGTGCCCCGGCGTTGACGGACCTCGCGCAGCGGATGAGCGACCTTCACGTTGTCCTCGATGCCGTGGGCTCGAAGCGCGCAGTGCTGTTCGGTTACTCGGAAGGCGGCACGATGTGCCAGGTGTTCGCCGCCGCCTATCCCCGGCGCACGGCAGGCCTGATCATCTGCGGCTGTCGGGCAAGGTATGGCTTGCGTGAGGACTCTCCCCTGATGCTCGGTGCCATCCAGGCGCCGACGCTCGTCATCAACCGGGTGGGTCTTCCCTGGGTGGGCAAGGTGGATGAAGTGCTGAAGGCCATCGAGACTTTCCTTGCCGAACTCGACCCGACCGCGCCCCGCATCGACGCCAGGTCGGGCATTGGGGCACTGACCCATCGACAACGCGCGATTCTCGAGCTGATCGCGCAAGGGCGCTCGAACAAGGAAATCGCGAGCCGCCTCTGTCTCAGCGAGCACACCGTGCACCGCCATCTTGCCAACATCCTCCAGCGCCTCGGCGTCGCCACTCGCGCGGCGGCGGTAGCGCGCATGAGATCGGATCAGCTATAGGAGTTGGGGCAGCTCCGGCCGCCTGAGTCTCCACGAGCGGACTGATACGTGCGCGCTTCGACCATCGATTCCGCTAGGAGGAGGGCGTGGACACAACCTGTGTTTCGCGCGCGCTCTCACTCATCGCGTCCGGCTTTTGCGAAGAGCCCGGCTCAGCGCGCTTTCCGATGGCGCGCCCGATTTGGCCTTGCGCGCATGCGAGACGGGCGAGGGAGCCCACTCTGCCGAGGGCTCCATCACCACGCCTATGCGATAGCCGAAGGGTCGAAGCAGCTTTTCCAGTGTCTCGACCGTTGGGCTTGCCGTACCCGACTCCACTGAGGCCAACACACGCGGGGCCACTCCGCACATTCGCGCGTACTCCGACTGCGATTTGCGAACGATGAGGCGCATTGTCCGCAGCAATTGTGGAATGCCCGCGCGCTGGATGGGCACGAGCTCGGCTAACTGCAGGCGCAGGGCTTCGACTTCCGGAGGACTCAGCTTTCGGTGGACCCGCTGCATCAGGGTAGCCGGATTTCACGCAATTCGCGTTTCAGGCGTTCGATCTCGCTGGCGCGTCGGTCGATGATGGGTTTGTCTACCGCGCAATCCGCCATGATCGCGGGAAGATGGTTGAGCTCTTCGGCAAAGCGTTGCATGGATTCAATCAGCGCAGGCCATGCGCGCGTTTCTACGTGTGCTTCCTCGAATCGTGTCGCGAGGTTGTCGAGCACCAGGCTCCAATCGGTGCGCCCGGGTTGCTCGCCGTCCCAGTGCATGACTCGTACGATGGCCCGCGCATCGAGAAATGCAGGGCCGCAGTCGTAGATTGGCGCCAGGCGCATCGTTCCGTCGGTTTCCTTCAGGACGGCCGTGTTGCGGCCATGGTTGTCGCGATTTCCGAGCGCCAGATTCAGGAGATCGCGACGCGTGTACTCCACGATCTCAGTATCAAAATCCGTCGTGCAGCTGGCAAGCGCGACCAGGGCATCATGATGCCGCAACGAAGTCGTCGTGGAATTCAGCACTCCCGCGACGGAATAGAGGCTCTCGACGCCCAGGCGTACTTCCGCGTCGTTTTCCCATCGCCGATCGAATCGAGGAATCAATAATGCGCCGTCGATAAACTCCGGGAGCGAATTCGTTACCCGCAGTCCGAGACGTTGCGCGACGCGTTGATAGGCTGCCTCGTGTCGAAGTATTTCCGCGGCACGCGGTCCGGCCTCGGGGACGGGAAATTTCAGCAAGGCGTAACGGCGAACCGGAAATCCCAGAGCTCCGCTGTCGGGGTGCCAGCGGCCCTGCTGATCTTCAACGACCCAGAATTTCGGGGCTTCTCCCTGTGTGTCGGTTGCACCGGCAACGGTCGCGCCCACCTCGTACGCGAAGTCGACGAAAGCGTCGCCGCGGGGAATCATCTCTGAGAGCTCGAAGCCATTGTGTTTGGGCTGAACGACTGCATTTGGAGGATGCACTCGAAGGTTGCCCACGGGATTGATGGCGCCGCGCTCAAGCAGTTGCCATTCAGTGAATGCACCGTCGCCCAGGCGTTCGATGCGCCGCCGAGCCGCTCCTTGCGGCAGCAGATCAACCAGGAACGAGGGCCAGCAGGGAAGGGCCCGAATACCCAGATCCACAGGGGCGCGCACGGTCAATGCTCGATAGTCGCGTGCATTGAGATGTTCTGTCGCGTAGTCCGCGTCGTACTGCAAACGCACGGGCGAACGCCGGGTAGCTGCTGGGCCATCGGTGGCGGGGTTGATGGTTGCGCACGGGTGCCAGACGCCGTCGATGGAGATATCCAGATTCATAATGCGCATTAAAATAGCATATTAAACAGGTTCAGACAGTTTAAATTGCATTAAAATGCTGGTTATACTAAAAGCTGGATAGATAGACAGCACCGCGCAGGCCGATAGGTAGCCCCAAAGGCGTGGCGTTTGGGGAGTAAGGGCAGCCTTTTTTGGACGCTGGGGGCTTCAGGTCAGGGGCGTGGGGTGCGGCGCCGCGGGATTGGCTAAGATCGGTTGGGTAGTGCCAGGAAAACAACGACTCGACACACGAGGTCCGCTTGAAATCTGTCCACCGTGTTCTCGCATCAGCCGTGCTCTTGTCTTGCGCAGGCATTGCCTTCGCCCAACAGAAGGCTTCCTTCGTCAACGGCTACCCCGTGGCACCCACCGGCCTCAGTGACCAGCCGCTTGGCGCAGGCCCCTTCGTGTATCGCACGGCCGAGCAACAGGACGTGCGCGTCAGCGTGGTCGCGCGTGGCCTCGAATATCCGTATAGCCTGGCATTCCTGCTCGGCGGTGAGCTGCTGGTCACCGAGCGCGCGGGCCGGTTGCGCGTAATCCGTAATGGTGTGCTGGATCCGCGGCCTGTCGCCGGCGGACCGGCGTCGCGCTTTGCGGGCAAGTCCGGGGCGGTTGGTGCGGTCCACGGGTACATGAGTCTCGCCGTGCATCCGCGTTTCGCACAGAAC
>JBDTUL010000619.1:0-3902 GCA_040007735.1 Gammaproteobacteria bacterium
ATCGGCGCGAACCTCAACCAGTGGATGCACGCGATCAACGCGAACCAGCTTCCGAATAGCCATCTGCCGGATCTCCGTGCCCTTCATGTACTCCTGCTCGAGGTGCGAGCAGAGCTCAAGGCTCGCCCTGGTGAGCGATACGTGACGGAGGCAGGCGGGTGATCCAGAAGATCCTTCGCGGACGCGGCTTCGCAGGCGTCATCGCCTATGTCTCCGGGCCGGGCACGAGCGGGGTAGACGGCCGTGCCGAACTGATTGCTGCGCAGTACGTGGACAGCGATGTCCCGGGCGAGCAGGCGAAGATCCTCCGTGACATCGCCAACCAACGCCCCGAGGTCGATCGACCGGTAGCGCATGTGGTTCTTCGCCTTGCACCCGGCGAGCATCTCTCCAATGACCAATGGCGCTCCGTCGCCACGGAGTACATGCAACGTCTCGGCTTCGGCGAGGCGCCGTTCGTCGCCTACCGTCACCGCGACATCGACCAGGGCGACCACATCCACATCGTGGCCTCACGCGTCGATCTCGGTGCCAACGTCGTGAGCAACAGCAACGACCGCGTGCGCGGTCGCTTGGTCGTCCGTGACCTCGAAAACCGCCTTCACCTCCAGCCGACGCGGGAGGCCGCTCCAGCGCGAACGCCGTCGCTCGGACAGCACTACGCTGAGCGGCGCACACTCCAGGCGTCCGAGCGCGTACGCCTCCAGGGCTTGATCGGCGAAGCGCGCAAAGGCAATCCCACGCTGCCTGAATTTGCGGCCCGCCTTCGGCAGGACGGCGTCATGGTCCGACCCAACATCGCCTCGACGGGTCACGTGAGCGGCCTTTCGTTCCAGGCGGGAGCGCACACCTTCCGCGGCGGCCAACTGGGCAGCGACTACACGTGGCGGGCGCTCCAACAGGCCGGCGTGAGCTACGACAAAGGCCGAGACGAGTCCGCTGTCCGCGGACTCACGACGGTGCCCGCGGTGAGCGGCGCACTCTGGTCGCGCGAAGCGACACAACAGCTGGCAGGCCGCCTCGCGGCCATCCGCACACCGCGCGGCCGAGCCGAGCTGGCCTCCGCACGCCGCGGGCTCACTTCCGAAGGGGAGCAGGCCCTCGCCGGCACGGCCAACGTGCTCTCTCTTATCTCTGCCCTTCGATCGCCCACCGCACTCACGCGCCGAGCCCTCAAGATTCTGCCAGGCGGCTCGGAGCTCAACCAGGTCATCTCAGTGACACAAGCGCTGCGCTCCCCAAGCTCCGCGTTGGCCTTTGGGCTGAAAGCCACAACTGCCGGGCTTCACGCGGCCGCGAACTTCACCAAGACGGCGGCGCGCCGGCAGCCCCTCGCCGTGGTGGAACGCCGGATCCTCGAGGCCTACGTGCGCACGGCCCTGAGTGATCGGCCCAGCGCAGATCTGCTCGAGCGCCGATTGAACGCGTCGGGGATCACGATTGCGCCAGGACCTCGGCCACTTCTTGTTGCAGGCGACCAGGTGTTTACAGGGGAGCAGGTAGGACTCACGCGCTCCGTGTTGGAACCCTTTGAAGGCATTGCGATTCGCGTTCGCGCGCCTCAGGCGTTTGTGCCCAACCACAAGCCTCCGGCGTCTCTCGCGCCCGCTGAGCGAACGCCGTTCGCTTTGGAGGAGCATCTACGCTCACTCGGTCACGAGCGGCTCGATCTGATCGTTCGTCCGCGCGGTAACGCGCAGGACATCGTGCGCTCCAACGTTTCGCGCGAAGAGATCCGGTCCCTCCTGCCCTGGCTCCGCCAGCAGAACGCTGCGGGTGCGGACATCCTCCTCGCCCCGCAGGCGCAGTCGCAACTACAGGTGGTGCCTGGTGTCACCGCCGACTCGATTCGCGCTGCCACAGGCAAAGGCTTTGGTCCAGCAGCCGTCATCGAGACGGCACCGCAGCGCTTCGAGGTCTGGGTGAGGCACGCCGCGCCTCCCGGCAACCTCCCCCTCGACGAAGCCGGTCGCCAAGCTCGAGACGCCTCAGCGCGTGTCGCGTATGGACTCAGGCCCTACGAAGAGGGCGTGTCGGCACCGGGACGTGCTGCTGGATTCACGAGTGGGGAAGGGCGCGAGCGGCCGTACGCAAAGTTGCACCACGCCGATCCCACGCCCGCACCGCGTTCCGCGGCGCTGCAGGAGAGAGTGCTTGCAGAGACTCAGCGCCAGGACGCTACACTGCAGAGCGTCCTCCGCGCTCACCGCGTCCAATCACCTTCGGCCTACCACGCGCGCTTCCAGGATGTCCGCGTCGCTGACGCGGCGTTTGTCCGCGACGCTGTCGATGCGCGGATGCCCCACCACGATGTGGTCGAGGCTCTCTCGCGGCACGGAGCTCGAGCACTGTCACCGCCGGAAGTGCAACTCTCCTACGCAGCCAGGCACCTAGCCGTAGCGCTGCAACACCAAGGCGCTTCGCAGGCGCAAGCGCTCGCGTCTGCCCTCACTGCAGCAGCCAAGACAGTCTCGGTCGTGGGGACCATGATCCAACTCTCACGCTTCGCCGTGAGACTCGTGCAGGACTTCATGCATGACCGCGGTCGCTAGCGTCATGTCCGTGAGCGTCCTCCGTCGCGCACGGGCGCCGATCCTCATTGCAGCCTCAGCGTTCGCGAGCCTCTCCGCAGCGCACCTCGCGGGCCTCCGCATCAACCTCTCGCGATCGATGCCTCGAGGCTTCTACCGCACCGTTTCCGACGCTCCCAGCCGCGGTGCGCTGGTGGAGGCTTGCCCACCCTCGGCCGCTGCTGCGATCGCCAAGGCGCGCGCCTATCTGCCGGCCGGCACCTGTCCAGGCGACGTCGCGCCACTACTCAAGGGCATCCTCGCGGTGCCCGGCGACGACGTGGTGTTCACGGAGCGCGGACTCGAGCTCAACGGTGTATCCATCCCACAAACACGCCCCTTCGATGCGGATCTTCAGGGCCGCACCCTCGAGCCTCATCCCTTTGGCTCCTACCACCTGGCGCCGGGTCAGTACTGGCTCTATTCCTCGCATCACCCGAGGAGTTGGGACAGTCGCTACTTCGGGCCCGTCGATCGATCGCTCATTCGTACCTGTGTCAAACCCCTCTGGACCGCGGAGGCGCTGTAGTGGAACCGCTCTATAAACTACCGGGTTCGACGGACAAGACCTTTCAGAGCTACCTGCTGGCAAGTGGGGGAGCTCTTGTCGCAGCCTCCGCGCTCACCTCTTGGATCGCGACCCAGTACGTCGCGGCTCAGCTCGCCTTCGATACGCGCCTAGGACGCCCTTGGTGGCCCTGGACGCCGTCGCAGGTGACGCCGGCGCTCTACACGGCGATCACCGCGGCAGCGCTCGCCCTCGCCCTGCTCGCCTTTCAGCGAGTCCGCCGCGGAGCTCCGATTCTCTTCGCCTTGGCGCTCGGCGCGTTCGCTCTCTCTCGCGGTCCGCTCTACTCGCCCTTTCACTTCTTCGCGTGGTTCTTGCGCTGGCACACGTACTCCGGCACCGCACAGCTCCTTCGATCGGCCATGCACGCATGGATCTACGCCTCTGTCTTGTTCGCCGTTGTGTGGCTCATCACGCTTCCGATCGTTGCCCATCGGCGCCGCGGGATGGCGGACACGCACGGTTCGGCTCGATGGGCCGACCTCGCGGACCTCAAGCACTCCGGATTGCTCGCCGACCTATCATCGCGCAGCGTCGCCGGCGGCCGCGGACTCTTCCTCGGTGCCTGGTCTTCGGGATCACGTCGCTACGCGCTCTACGACGATCAACCGCATCACGTGTTTTGCTTCGCGCCCACGCGCTCTGGCAAAGGCGTAGGGCTGGTCATACCGAACCTTCTCAACTGGTCGGGCAGTGTGATCGTCCACGACATCAAAGCCGAGAACTGGTTTAAGACCGCAGGCTGGCGCCAGCAAGCGGGCTCG
>JBDTUL010000620.1:0-3902 GCA_040007735.1 Gammaproteobacteria bacterium
GAATGCGGCCGATGCCCTCATAGCCGGGTGTGCGCGGCAGTTTCTTGCGAAACCCCTCACTGCCCAGCACCGTGCGCGCGTCGGCCGCGTGCACGACGGCCGCTTCAATGGCAATCACGACCTGCCCGGCACCGGCTTCCGGGTCGGGAACGTCGTGAAGCCGGAGCACCGTGGCCGGGTCTCCGTAATCGGTTTGAATCAGCGCCTTCAAGGAACCTCGCACCCTGGGTGGTGCTACACAGCGGGCGCGGAATCATGGAACAGCGGCACTAGATTATGGTAGACGCACGTCTCTTTTGACGTACATTTGCGGAGACTCGGTCCTCGGATAACACGTACGTATAGGTTCTGCGCAGCGCTGCGGCGCTTGAAAATACGGTGTTTCGTGCGCCTCTCACGCAGGCCAACAGCGCGAAGAATCTCCACATCAGAGTTGTCTCCAGATCGAGTCAGCGCCCGATTCATTCCCGCAGCGGCCATGCCTTGTGACGTGTGTGCGTTTTTCGAGACGCGCATTGCGAACTGGCGCACAGTGACTCCGGCACCCGAGGGGGCGGATGAGTTGCGATTAGCGGGCTCGGAGGCGCGTCGGGGCGAACGGCGCGGCCTAATCCCCGTCTTGCGGGAGCTTCCGACACTTGTGTAGCCTGCTGCGCTGCCCCCGCCGCCGAAGGAATGCTCATGCGTCAGCCGATCCGACGATTCGTGCAGTTGGCCGCCCTTCTGGGCGCCGCGCCGCTCGCAGGCGCCGCACCCGTAGCCGTGTCGCCGGACAGCCCGGACAGCGTTCTGGCGCGCAGCCTGTTCAAGGAGCTGATCGAGATCAACACCACCGATTCGGTGGGCAGTATCACCCAGGCCTCGGAAGCCATGGCGAAACGCCTGAGGGATGCAGGTTTCGCGGCCGAGGACGTGCAGGTGCTCGGCCCCAACGATCGGAAGAAGAACATGGTCGCGCGCTTGCGCGGCGCCGGGAAGCACAAACCCGTCCTGCTGATCGGCCACCTCGACGTAGTGGAAGCCAAGCGCGAGGACTGGACCACCGACCCCTTTCAGTTCGTCGAGAAAGACGGCTACTTCTACGGCCGCGGTACGCAGGACATGAAGGATGGCGATGCCATCATGGTCGCGGCGTTCATCCGCCTGAAGAAGGAAGGCTTTCGCCCCGACCGCGACCTGATTTTAGCGCTGACGGCCGATGAGGAAGGCGGCACCTCGAACGGTGTGGACTGGCTTTTCAAGAACCACCGCGAGCTGGTGGACGCCGAATTCGTGTTGAACCATGACGGCGCATCGGTCGACACGCAGGACGGCAAGCCGCTCACCTACAATCTCGAATCCTCAGAAAAGGTGTATGCGGACTACGTGCTCAGCACCACCAACCCGGGTGGCCACAGCTCGATCCCCCGGCCTGAGAATGCCATTTACGAGCTGGTTCAGGGCCTGGATCGCCTGTCGAAATATGAGTTTCCGTTCGAGTTGAACAGCATCACTCGCGCGCACTACGAGGCCATGGTGAAGGTCGACAGTGCACGCTCGGCCGATATGCAGGCCATTTTGAAGACGCCGCCCGACTTGCAGGCGGTAGCGCGTCTTTCACGCGATATCACCGACCACTCCGTGATGCACACCACTTGCGTTGCCACTCGGCTGAGCGGCGGTCACGCCAACAATGCGTTGCCTCAGCGCGCGCAGGCGAACGTGAATTGCCGCATCCTGCCCGGCCACTCGCTGGAGGAAGTGCGCCAGGAGCTCATCAAGGTGGTGGCGAACCCTGCGATCAGCGTGGAGTACGTGAACGACCTCGGCGAAGTGGTTGGTAAGGCCACCGACCGCAAGGGCTTTCCCGCCCCGCCGCTACGCGAAGACCTGATGAAGCCGCTGCGCAAGCTGGTGAATGAGTTCTGGCCTGGGCTTCCTATCGTGCCTTCGATGTCGACCGGTGCGTCTGACAATGTTTATGTCAGCAATGCGGGGTTACCGAGCTACGCGATCACCGGTGTGGCCATTGCGCGGAATGATGATCGCGCGCATGGGCAGGATGAGCGGCTGGAGGTTGCTTCGTTTTATACGGGGAATGAATTTTATTATCGGTTTCTCAAGGCGCTGACTTCAAGGAAATAGTGAGCTAGCGCGAGCTAGCGCATTTGTCTTTCTCAGCCGCCCTCGCGAACATACAAGGGCTTCTGATGCAGCACCAAGAAGCCCTCAATCGCCGGGCGGCTGGGAGGAGATCCCTCCGCTAAAGCCCGAGGCTGAAACTCAGTTTTGAAACTGCGTGTCGCCCGCCTCATCAACAGGGTTGCGATCATTCTCCGCGCAAATAAACTCCAGCAAATCCGAATCCCGCGAGCGCGCGAATGACAGCGTATTCGTATACGGCTTCTCGAGCGCCACAGGGTCATCCACCGTGAGCTCGACCAGCAACGTGTCGGGGTCTTTCGCATCGAGGTGAATGCGCTCCACGAGGTGCAGCTTGTCGCTGTGGCTCATGCCCGGGCCGAGGGGCACGGTGGTCTTCACTCCCACTGTGTCGACCACGAGCGTATTGCCTTCCCAGTGACCGATGGAGTGCCCGTTGAAACTGGGCTCCGTGTCCGGATGCATGCGGCCATCCGTGAAGATGAATCGCCACTGCATCCACGCCTCATGGTGAACAGTGACGCGGCCCGGTGTGAACAGGAATTCGATCGGATACTGACCGACCGCCATGAGGTACGGCATGCCCGGCGGCGTGCAGTTGGAAACGGCTTTCTTGCCCATGCCGTGCCGAGCCTCTGACTCTTTCTGCCACTTCTGATACTCGGCCAGATAGTTGCCCTTGAGCGCCGGCGTCGCGCGCTTGGCCCCTGGCGCCGGGAAATTGAGCGTCCAGATGCCGCCCCAATCCGGCAAGGCATCCAGGGCAGCGAACTGCCCTTTCGGTGCCGCCGCGCCGGGCACGCTCGCTACCGCCGCTGGCGCCTCTGGCGCCTCTGGCGCCGACGAAGGGCTGGCCGGCTCGGCCGCAGCGTAGACGGCCGCGCAGAAAACCACTGTCATCACGCCCCACATCGCACTCTGCAGCACCTTATGCAGGTTCATGCTCGCCCCTTCGCTTGTTGCTCGTCGCCGCCGTTGTTAAATTTGCCGCAGCCCGGCGCAGAGCCATTCTGAGGGAGTAGAACAACATGCAGCTCGTCACTCGACTCGTCCTCCGTGCGGCCCGCGCCCGCGCGATGGCCACCCTGATGCTCGGTGCAGCGCTCGTGGCGTTCTCGACGCCCGCCTGGGTTCACCATTCCGGCGCCATGTTCGACCGGGAAAAGCAGACCACCATCGCTGGCACCGTAACCGAGTTCGTGTGGACGAACCCGCACGCGTCGTTCCGGGTGGATGTGCCGAACGCCGCCGGCAAGGTCGAAAACTGGGCCATCGAGATGAACAGCCCCAACAATCTCGTTCACATCGGCTGGAAGCGCACCACGCTCAAGCCGGGTGACAAAGTCACCGTGAAGATCAATCCGCTGCGCGACGGCCGGCCCGGCGGGCTGTACGTCGGCATCACACTGCCGGACGGGAAATACATCGGGGCGCCTGTGGAAGCAAAGCCCGGTGACGCGGCGAAGAGTGGCGGCGCAGCGTACTAGGCGGGTCACTTCTTCTCTGCCTCTTTCGCCCGCGCATCCACTTCTGCCGAACCCTCAGCCGTGCTCGGCAGGTTCTTGTTGAGGTTCGGCAGGCACTCGACTTCCGGAATGTCGCTGTAGTCGCTGCGCATCCAGCGCTTCGTGCTGCGCCACTCGCCCTTCCAGTTCTGCGGGTCGGTCATGACGTACTCGATCTGCAGCGTCATGCCTTTGTCCAACAGCTTCATCCGCTCGGTCATTTCGAAGTCGTCGCTGACCGGGATGCCTGAGTCT
>JBDTUL010000621.1:0-3902 GCA_040007735.1 Gammaproteobacteria bacterium
CTCGGTGAGTGTTGCGCAGTCGTGACCGAGAATGGTGGCGCGGCCCGAGTCTGGTGACTGCACACCGAGCAGAATGCGGAACAGTGAGGACTTCCCAGCACCGTTGGCGCCCACGATGGCGTGAATGCGACCGCGCGGAATGCGGAGTGTGAGTTGGTTCAATGCTTTCTTGCGGCCGTAGTACAGATCGAGGTGATCGGTCTCGATGATGAAGTCCGACGCAGACGCCGGTGCCGGCGGAGGCGTGTCGTTGCGCTCGACGCGAAGCAGTTTCGGAGAATTCATTGCGCGATCACGTCAGGCGGTCCGTTGCCCAAGCACAGGAGCGAGCCTGGCGCGGACGCGGTCGAGGATGTGCTCGAGTGGATAGTCCAGGCCGATCACTTCGCCGCCGAAAGCGTCAAGCGCCTGTGACAGGCGCCGATCGCGTTCGGGTTCGGAAAGGCGTTGCCGAGGCGGGGCCACGAATAGTCCCATGCCCTGGCGGGCGAGGAGCCAGCCTTCGCTGGCCAGTTCGTCGTAGGCCTTGGCGACGGTTTTGGGATTGATCGTGAGCTGCTGCGCGAGGCCGCGTACGCTGGGGAGCTGGGCGCCAACGGGGAGCTTGCCGCTGGCGATTGCCATGCGGATGCCGTCGGTGATCTGGCGGGTGATCGAGCGAGGGTCGCCCGGGGTCACCGAGAGGAAGAGCGGGACGGTTTTGGACATCGCTGACTGTACCATGTGTAGTGGTACGGAAGGATGCCGAAATGGGTTTCAGGGGAGCCGTCATGCCAATGGATTCGAGTGGCTATCGACTGCCCCATAGCGTGCTACAACCGTAGCCTTCTTCCAAAACGAGCGACTCCCATGCCCACCAACGTCTCTCTCCACCTGAACAACCTGACGTGCAGCGCCGAGTCCGAGCACGACTCGGAGCCCTAACGCAGGCTTTCACTATTTCGACAGCGGGTCTGGTGGTGCTGGTCCTTGCGCTGAGCGAGAAGGACTCTTCGCCGCAGAAGGCCAGCAGTTATCCCTGACCGGGTCGCTTAAGGTGTCGTCCTTCTTTGTGTTATGTCAGGCGGAACGGGATGCGCAGGCTCAGGCGCTGGCTGCGGTCAAGGGGCTCCAGATTCGGCGGCAGGGACTGCAGGCCCAGTTGCAGCACGCGTCGCCTCAGGCAAATCCGGCGATCATTGACCAGATCGCCCACATCTCGGCAGTGGAATTGCCCCGGGCCGAGAAGGCTCTGGCGCAAGCGGAGGCTGCGCTCGCGGCATGCCTGGCCCGGTTCACGCCGCAGGGGACGCTCACTCCGGTGTGATCGCCTGAGTGAGGGACTTGCAAGGCTACATAGTCGTTGACATCTGATGTTTGATGCGATAGCATCTGACGATGCGGACCACGCTGGACATCGCTGACGACGTGCTCAATGCCGCCAAGGAGCGAGCGCGGCGCGAAAACAAGACCGCCGGCGAAGTTGTGTCGGAGCTCCTTCGACTGGCGCTTACGCTGCCGCCAGGGCCCAATGCGGTACACGAGGCGCGGGCCGTGCACGGCCTTCAGCCATTCCCGCGTCGCGGCAGCGTCGTCACCAACGAGCTGATCGACCAACTGCGCGGCGACGACGCATACTGAGGCGTACTGATGCGCGCCTTGCTGGACGTCAACGTATTGATCGCGTTATTCGACGCCGATCACGTCTCCCATCACGCCACGCTTCAGTGGTTTGGAAATCACGCGAACGACGGGTGGGCCTCATGTCCCATCACGCAGAATGGCTGCCTGCGCATCATGTCACATCCCGCATACCCGAACAGCTACCCGGTGCATGCGATTTCGGAGCGACTGCACGGCGCCACTTCCGCCAGCGTGCATGAGTTCTGGCCGGACAGTGTGAGTATCCTGAACGAGCAATTGATTGACACCACGCGCGTGCACGGCGCGCGACCATTGACGGACGTCTATTTATTGGCGCTCGCCGTACACCGCGGTGGGTACCTCGTGACCTTCGATCGTTCGATTGCCATGGACGCGGTGCTGGGGGCAACCGCGTCGCACCTGCTGGTGCTGTAGGTTGGCCAGATTAATCGGGCGTCACGTCGAACCCACTGCACGGCTTATCCTGCATCGGGCACTTCCCCAGGTGGCCGTCGAAAGGCGAAGGACGGATTTCAACTACGGTATCCGCACCATCGCCGAGTCAAGCTTCCGGATCAGCGTCTCACGATCGAAGCTGAACTTGTGCGACTGGTTGAGTTGCACGAGTTCCTCGATCGCCTTGTTGATGGTGACCGACGCTTCGCGCGCGTTGGAGACCACCATGTAGCGCATCTTCGGTGCCGGGTCGAACAGCGCATGCAGTGCGGCCTGTGCGACCTCGTCGGGTTCGGGATAGGTTTCGTAGTTGTCCATCACCGTCACCATCCGCTTCATGGTCGCTTCGAACGGGGTTCCGACGGCACGTGCGGCCGCCGCCTGCACCTGCACTTTCGTGGTGCGCCCGATATCAGAGCGATAGTTGCCCGGTTCGATAAGGCTGACTTTGACACCAAATTGATTCATTTCCAGCGAGAGCGCATCAGCGAACGCTTCAATCGCATGCTTGCTCATGCTGTAGGGGCCGAAGATTGCCCCCGACAGGATACCCGAGATGGAGCTGACATTCACCACGCGCCCTTTCGATTCGATGATGAGCGGCGCGAATGCTTTCGTGATGCGATAGGGTCCGTGGACATTCACGTCAAACAGTGATGTCAACTCTTTTTCTTCGGTCTGTATGAGCGGAGAGAGGATGGCGATGCCTGCGTTGTTCACTACGCCATGCAGGCCACGTCCGCCTTTGCGCACCATCTCCACCGCGGCGGCAATATCAGCAGGAACGGTGACGTCGAGCTTGACGCCCTGCATGTTCTTGATCTTCGACAATTCCTCCAGGTCTTCGGCCTTGCGCGCGCCGGCATATACAAAATGACCCTGCGCCGCGAGCAGCTCGGCGATCTTGCGGCCGATGCCACTGCTCGCGCCCGTGACGAGCACAGCGCGCTGCTGCGCGGCCGGTTGTTGCGCAGCCAGCGGCGCCACGACAAGCAGCATGAGCGGCATCGCGCAGCGGAGGATGTACTTGGGCATTGCGTTCTCGGGACGGTGAGTGATTGTGCGCGGGCTATTCAGTGAGGGCGCGGCGGGAAGCGTTGCCAGCGTGTTCAACACGATCAGTGCCGATCACCGTGAGCAGAATCTACACCATCCGGCCAGCAGCGATAACAAGGGCCGTCCTGGACGATTGCCCCACGGCCTGGCAAGTGCTACGCTATGTCCGGCAGGTCACCTCTTTCGTCGGGAGCAACTCATGCACCGCATTGACTGGACGCTCGCGCTTGCAATCATCCTCACCGCCCCAGCCGCTGCGGCACAACAGCCTGCTACCGACGGTCCGTACAAGATTCTCAAGTCAGCGCGCGTCGGCGGCGAAGGCGGTACCGATTACATCTTTGCCGACGTCGTTGCGCGACGGCTCTACATTCCGCGCGGCGCTGTACGTGCCGACACGCTGATCGGACGCGCAGCAACCCCGGCGCGGATCACTGTGTTCGACCTCGACAATCTCGCGCCGCTCGGCGAACTGTTGACCGCTCCCAATTCGCAGGGCAACGGGGTGACCGTCGACCCGAAGACGGGGCACGGATTCGCCAGCAGCCGCCCAGCCATCACGATGTTCGACACGAAGTCGTTGCAACTGCTCAAGTCCATTCCGCTTGACTCCGGCTTCGCTCCGGATGGCATCTTCTTCGACGAGTCCAGCAACCGCGTGTACGTGGGCAGCCACCCTACAAAAGACGCCATTGCGATCGATCCCAGGGAAGGAACCGTTGTCGCCAAAATTGACCTCGGCGGCGTGCCTGAGCAGACAACATCCG
>JBDTUL010000622.1:0-3898 GCA_040007735.1 Gammaproteobacteria bacterium
CCGTGTAGTCGCCCGCCCTGTCGAGCGAGCGCGCACGATCGACATTCGGCGGCGGCTCACCGCGCGGGGCAAGAGCGGGGCAGCCCGTGAGAGCCAGCACAACTGCCACGACTGCAGCTGAGCGGCCCACCCAGGAAAGACTTGGCCATCGCACGTTCGGCATCGGTATCAGGCGCCTGTTTCAGCGCGGGCACGGTAGGATGCCCGCTTGCGCCGCGCATCCGCGCGGCAATGGGCGGGAATTATAGTGGGCAATTCGCGGGGCCGGCTCGATGTCGTCGCGACTCCGATCGGAAACCTGAGCGACCTGAGTCCGCGCGCGCAGGAAGTGCTCGCCGCCGCGGATGTCATCGCCGCTGAAGACACGCGGCACACGCGCACGCTGCTTCAGGCGATCGGTGTGTCGCGTCCGATGGTGTCGCTTCATGCACACAACGAGGCAAATCGGGTGCCGGAGCTTCTGGCGCGACTCGCCGCCGGTGAGTCAGTGGCGCTGGTCAGCGACGCGGGCACGCCGCTTCTTTCAGATCCTGGGTATGAGCTCGTGCGTGAGGCCGCGCTGGCGGGGTGCGAAGTTCGCGTGGTTCCCGGGCCTTCCGCCATTACGGCTGCGCTCGCGGTTGCGGGGCTGCCAACGGATCGGTTCTGTTTCGAAGGTTTTCTGCCCGCGCGTTCCAGCGAGCGACGCACGCGCTTGTCCGCCGTCGCGAATGAACAGCGGACGCTCGTGTACTTCGAAGCTCCCCATCGCATCGAAGAATGTCTCGAGGATATGGCGCAGGTATTCGGCGCCGAGCGAAATGCAGCTGTCGCGCGCGAGCTGACGAAAGCGCATGAAACAACGTATCGCGGCACATTTGCGCAGCTCGTCGAGCGTGCGAAGAATGAACCAAACTTTGCACGCGGCGAGATCACTATCGTCGTGCAGGGCGCGGCGGAATCGGCAGACAAAGTGGATTCGCTACTGCTCGAGCGCACGGTGACGCTGCTCCTGCGCGAGTTGCCGCCGAGCCGCGCGGCGGCACTGGCTGCGCAACTGGTGGGCGCGCGCCGAAGCGATGCATACGCCATTGCCTTGCGTGCGACCAAAGGCGTGCCGCCGGACGCGGCGAACGATTCGGCCGAATAAGCGTGAGGTGCCTGGCCCGGTGCTACCGGCCGGGTGCGACTCGCCAGGTGCGCTTGGTCCGGCGCCTGGCCGGCGCCCGCCCCGAATTGCCTTGCTTTTGCCGACCCACCCCTTAAGGTGCGCGCGGGGAGTCGGCCGGGTAATCGCTGTTTCCGTTCAGAAAGCGGGGATGGAGGAAAGTCCGGGCTCCGGCGGACAAGGTGCCAGGTAACGCCTGGGGGGCGCGAGCCCACGGAAAGTGCAACAGAAAGCAAACCGCCTAAGTGCCCGGCTGGAGCAATCCGACGGGTGCCGGTAAGGGTGAAAGGGTGCGGTAAGAGCGCACCGCGCCGGTGGTAACACTCGGTGGCACGGCAAACCCCACCTGGAGCAAGACCAAATAGGGAAGTAGCGGGACCCGTAAAAAGGTGCCCGCAGCGATGTCCGCGCGCGCTTCCGGGTAGGTCGCTCGAGGCTCACGGCGACGTGGGTCCCAGAGGAATGATTGCCCTCGACAGAACCCGGCTTACAGGCCGACTCCCCACTTGTCACGAGCTGCGCTCGGGGTTCAAGGGGGATGGCGCTTCGCGCCACCCCCGGCGACTTGCAGATAGCGGCTCAGGAGCGCCGGAAGAGGTGAAATCACACCGGACTTTCGGGCGGGTCGGGTGGAGGTGAGGAGTGGCTGGGTGCCGTGTCAAGGCCGACTCGCCCCGATCTGGCGCGCCGCCGGTACACCGTTAGTGTCTGGCCACCGCCCCCATGTACAGGCGCGCGTTGAGGGGCGAGGTGCGCCGACGCGCGCAGCGCGAGGCCGGCCGTCCCACGGCACCCAGCCACTCCTCACCTCCGCCCGGCCCGCCTGGCACCCGACAACACTCTCCGATATCCGCCCCACACCGGCCGACAGCTCAATACAGCTCCCAAACCTCTCACCTACTGTATGAGATTCACAACACAACTCGCTGATTGGTAAGCGGCTGGGTCATCCAGCACTGTGCACAGGCATCCACTTTTCACCATAAGTCGTTGTGATTGCGACGAATTTCGCACTTGACGCAATTGACATAGCTTGAGGCGCGTCTATAGTGGCGCCAAGTGGGTGAAGGTGGGGGAGGATGGGCGGGTTTCCCGCTCACGGGTCATGTTTCGTGGTGCAACAAAAGTGACCCTGGACGCCAAGGGCCGGATGGTTATTCCCACCCGGTACCGCGACGAGCTCATGGAGCGCGCCCAGGGGAAATTGATCGTCACCGTGGACCGTGACCAGTGCCTTCTGCTTTACCCCCTGCCTGATTGGGAACAGATCGAACGCAAGTTGATGAGTCTACCGAGCATGCACGCTCAGTCGCGCAAGCTCCAACGGCTCATGGTGGGTCATGCCACCGATATGGAGCTCGACGGGCACGGACGGGTGTTGGTGCCGCCCGAGTTACGCGAGTTCGCGGCGCTCGAGCAGCGCGGGATGCTGGTCGGTCAAGGTAATCGTTTTGAGCTATGGGACGAGACGCGCTGGAACGGCCGGCGTGACCTGTGGCTCAACGGGGACGACACCACGACAGATCTGCCGTCCGAGCTCGATTCGCTGTCGCTGTAGCGGCGCGCGTCGGCCGGGCTGAACGGGGTTCACGGGGGATGCAAGGGCCGTCCTGCACGGGCAGGCGCGTTTGTGTCGGTGGTCGTCAACGCGGCACTTCGAGGGGCGGCTCAGAGCCGCATCGTGGGACGGGCGTCTATGGATGAGCACAAACCAGTGCTTGTCGAGGAGTCGCTCTCCGCGCTGGCTCTCGAAGCGGATGGTTACTATGTCGATGCGACGTTCGGGCGCGGCGGCCACACGGCACGCATTCTCGAGGCCTTGGGTGGAGAGGGCCGTGTGCTCGCGATCGACCGCGACGCGCAGGCCATCGAGGCCGGCCGTCGCAGCTTTGCCGACGAAGTGCGGCTTGCGCTCGAGCACGCGTCGTTTGCCGAGCTTCCAGCGCTCGTGCCGGCACACTCAGCGGGCAAACCGTGTCGGGGCGTGCTTTTCGACCTCGGCGTCTCATCACCACAGCTCGACGATCCGGCGCGCGGTTTCAGCTTCCGGGCGGACGGCCCGCTCGACATGCGCATGGATGCGACACGCGGCGAACCCGTCTCTGCGTGGCTCGCTCGCGCGGGCCTCGACGAGATACGCGAGGTGATCGCGACTCTCGGAGAAGAACGCTTTGCGCGGCGAGTGGCCGAAGGCATCGTGAATGCGCGCAGCGAACGCGCCATCACACGCACGAGCGAACTGTCTGAAATCGTGTCGCGCGCGGTGCGCACGCGCGAGCCGGGCAAGCATCCGGCCACGCGCACGTTCCAGGCGCTGCGCATGTTCATCAATGACGAGCTGGGTCAGCTGGATCGCGGGCTGGCCGCCGCGGCGAACGCGCTCGCGATCGGCGGGCGTCTCGCGGTCATCTCGTTTCACTCGCTGGAAGATCGGGCGGTAAAGCAGTTCATGCAGCGGGAATCGAGTGTCGCGCCGGAGCTGGCGCGCATGCCAGTCATTCCGGAAAACGCGCAACCGCGCTTCAAGCTCGTCGGCCGCAAGGCTCGCTCGAGCGATGCGGAGCGTGCCGACAATCCGCGCTCACGCAGCGCCATGCTGCGTGTCGCAGAACGGGTGCGGTAAGGCCATGCGCATCTTTACCTTGAAATTCATGACCATTGCCGTCGCCGTGCTGTGGGTGGCGGTGCTGGCGTCGGCGGCTGGCGCCATCTACTCGAAGCATCGCGCGCGCGAATTGTTTGTCGCTCTCG
>JBDTUL010000623.1:0-3895 GCA_040007735.1 Gammaproteobacteria bacterium
AGGCCTGGGGTTTTTTATTTTAGGTCTTGCCCGGCGCGTCGCGCGCCGCTATCCGCCCGGGGTCGCGTCGCTCCCCGTAAGTCCCCGGCGCAGCCCGTGAGAAGAAACTTGATCGCCGCGCGCCGATGCCCCATATAGAGCCGCGACGTCTCGCAATCCAAGCGAGCTAAACAATACGAAGGGGATGCCGATGCGATCCTGGACTCTTGCGCTTCTCCTGGTTGCGGCCAGTGGATTGTCGGGCTGCGGGTATAACAAGCTGCAGCAGCAGGACGAGGGCGTGAAAGCCTCGTGGTCCGAAGTGGTCAACCAGTACCAGCGCCGGGCCGATCTCATCCCGAATCTCGTCAACACGGTGAAAGGCTTCGCCATCCAGGAGCAGCAGGTGCTCATTGGCGTGACCGAGGCGCGTGCGAAGGTGGGCAGCATCCAGCTGACGCCGGAGCTCATCAACGACCCCGCGGCGTTCGCCAAGTACCAGGAAGCCCAGGGGCAGCTCACGCAGGCGCTGAAAAGCCTGTTTGCCGTGACCGAGGCCTACCCGAACATCAAGTCGGACGCCGCCTTCCGCGACCTGCAGGCGCAGATCGAAGGCACGGAAAACCGCATCACCGTGGCCCGCAACCGCTACATCCAGACGGTGCAGGAATTCAACACCACCGTGCGGCAGTTCCCGACCAACCTGACGGCCAAGGTCTTCAGCATGGGCGTGAAGCCGAACTTCAGCGTCGCGAACGAAGCCACGATCTCCACGGCCCCGACTGTGGACTTCGGCAACGGCGTCGCCTCGCAGGCCCGCGAGGGCGCGAAGGTTCCGCCGCCAGCCCCGGCCGCCGTCCCGGCGCCTGCGCCCGCAAAGCCGTAGTCGACTCGTCGGCCCACACGGCACGAGTGCCTTGAACGGCTTCAGGGCCATGCCCGTCAGCGCAAGCTTCAAACGGATGCGGCAGACGTCGTTCGTCGGCGTGGTGCTGTGGCTGGTGATGGCCGCCGCGCCTGCCGCCCTGTTCGCGCAGGGTGCGGTGCCGGCCGCCCAGGGCCAGCAGCCGATTCCCGCGCTCGCTGCGCGTGTCACAGACCTCACCGGCACGCTTACCGCCCCACAACGAGCGGGCCTCGAGCAGAAGCTCACCGCCTTTGAAGAGCGCAAGGGTTCGCAGGTGGCCGTGCTCATCGTGCCCACCACGGAGCCGGAGGTCATCGAGCAGTACTCGATCCGGGTGGTGGACGAGTGGAAGCTCGGGCGTGCCAAGACAGACGGCGGCAAGCGGGTGGATGACGGCGCGCTGCTGCTGGTGGCGAAAGATGATCGCAAGATACGCATCGAAGTTGGTCAGGGCCTGGAAGGAGCGATTCCGGACGCCATCGCAAAGCGCATCATTTCCGAGACCATATCGCCGCTGTTCCGGGAGGGCGACTTCTACGGCGGCATCAACGCCGGCCTCGACCAGATCATCCGCGTCATCGATGGCGAGCAGCTGCCCGAGCCAGATCATCGCTGGAAGGGCGGCACCCAGAAGATCGGGAACTCACTTCCGATCCTCATCTTCGGTGTCTTCATAGGCTCTATCTTCCTGCGCCAGCTGTTTGGCCGCGGTGGCGGCGCGCTCGCCACGGGTGGCGCCACCGGCGTGCTGGCCTGGCTGTTCAGTCACCTCGTTCCCATCGCGTTGTTCGCAGGCGGAATCGCCTTCCTGTTTGCATTGCTCGCCGGGGCGTCGGGCGGCAGCGGCTGGACCAGCGGGCGAGGCGGGCGCGGCGGCGGGTTCGGTGGGTTCGGCGGCGGTGGCTTTGGTGGGGGAGGTTTTGGGGGCGGCGGCGGAGGCGGCGGCTTCAGCGGTGGCGGTGGTGGCTTCAGTGGCGGCGGCGCGTCCGGCGGCTGGTAGGCGAACGTCATGAAACTCGGCCGCATGCTCAAACATCTGTTCGCCACTCGCTGGCGTACGCGCCAGTACTTCACGCCGGTCGTGCTCGACGAGATCGCGTCGGCGATCCGCGACGTCGAGTCACGGCATTCCGGTGAGATTCGCTTCGCGGTCGAGACCGCGCTGGACGTGGAAGAGTTGTGGCGCCAGACGCCGCCTCGTGTGCGCGCGCTGGAAGTGTTCAGCCACCTGGGCGTGTGGGACACGGCCGCGAATAACGGCGTGCTGATTTATGTTCTGTTCGCGGATCGCGACGTCGAGATCCTCGCCGATCGCGGCATCGCCGCCCACGTTCCGAAGGATGAATGGGAGCAGATTTGCCGCGAAATCGAGGCTCATTACCGCGCGGGCCGCTTCGCTCAAGGCTCGGTTGCCGGCATCCGGAGTATCGGCCGGCTGCTCGAGCGGCACTTCCCCGGTCAAGGCGCGGATGCCGACGAGTTGCCGAACCAGCCCGTGCTTCTGTAGTCGGAATCAGGAGCCAGTCCGGGTGGCGAGAACCGACCTCTGAGGCATAATCAACCGCATGAAGTCCGTAACAGCACAGTCGATTGTTCGCGCCTCCGGCGCGTTGCTGGTAACCGTCGCCCTGGCGTCATGTTCACTGATGAACGGCCCCTGGGGCGGGCAGAAGAAAGTCGAGGCGCCGCCGGCACCCGTGGTGCCCGTGGTTCCGCCGCCCGTGCCCACGAGCAAGTTCGAGATAACGCCAGAGCAGGATGTCGTCGGCGTCGTGCAGCTCACGACTTCCACGAAGGAAGACACGCTCACCGATATCGCGCGCCGCTTCAACGTCGGCTATGAAGAAATCGTGCGGGCCAATCCGGGAGTGGACCCCTGGCTGCCGGGCGAAGGCAAACAGATCGTGGTGCCCTCGCAGTTCATCATTCCGAACGCGCCGCGCGAAGGCATCGTCATCAACGTGCCGCAGATGCGGCTGTTCTACTTCCCGGTGGCGAAGAAGGGCGAGCCGCAGCTCGTCTACACGCACCCCATCGGCATCGGCCGCGTGGGCTGGGCCACGCCCCAGGGCACCACCAAAGTGGTCCGCCGCCAGAAAGACCCGACGTGGCGGCCCACCGCCTCCATTCTCAAAGAGCATCGTGAAAATGGCGAAGAGCTCGACCGGGTCTACGGCCCCGGGCCGGACAATCCGCTGGGCCGCTACGCGTTTTATCTGGGCTGGCCGAGCTACATGATTCACGGCACGAACAAGCCGGCAGGGGTCGGCCTGCGTTCGAGCCACGGCTGCATTCGTCTCTATCCTGAGGATATTCAGGAGCTGTTCGACATGGCTCCCGTGGGCACGAAGGTGCGCGTGGTGAACGAGCCGTTCGTGTTCGGCTGGCAGAACGACACGCTCTACATGCAAGCCTTCGACGTGCTGGAAGACGACACGCGCGACTGGAAGAAAGCCGAGAAGAAGCTCGTTTCGAAGTCGCTCGGCGCGGATATCCAGAAAGAGCTGAAGAAGCGCAACGAGGAAGTGAATTGGGATCTGGTGTCCACCGTGGCCCACAATCCGCGCGGCATTCCGCTCTCCATTTCAAGCGGCGGCGGCAGTGTGGAGCAGGTCATCGCCAGCTCCACCGTCGTGCTGAACCAGGTGCCGGAAGGCGCGTCGTGGGATGGGAAGTCAGACCTGCCGGTCGATGAAGCCACCCTGCAGGAGATGCTCTCAGATCGAGATCCGGATGCGCCCGCCGTCACCGGCGGTTCCGCCACGCCTGCCGCAGGTAACACGCCGCCCGCTTCGCCGCCTAAGACGGGCACCTAGGAGCGTGTCCTAACAATGGTCGCCTACAGCGGCCGCCCTTGGGCATTGCGCGCCGGCCCGCGGTTCGCGGCGCTCGTTGCAGTGGCCGCGCTCTCGCACGCGGCGCTTGCCGCCGAGGCAATCCGCCCCGGCGTCGATTACCACTCGTTTGCAAACGTCGCGCAGTTCCGCGTGCGCAATGTGGACCTCGATC
>JBDTUL010000624.1:0-3893 GCA_040007735.1 Gammaproteobacteria bacterium
ATATGACACAGCGTCCCATAGAGTTGGGAGATCCGGAGAGCTCACATGACGACCTCAGCAAAGACAGCCACGTTTTTGCCTCTTGCGAAACTGCCTCGCGCGCCCGCCTCCGATCTCAAAAGGCTCGGGTGGCGAGGAGTGATGAATACGCTGCGTAGCAAGGGAAAGCTGTTGGTCACGAATCACGATGAGCCCGAGGCCGTCATCATTCCGGCGGCCGAATACGACGCCCTCATGCGAATCGCAGAGCAGTCTGCGGCTCAGACCGAATCGGCGCTGGCAGGATTGCGGCAAAGTTTTGATGAGCGCCTCTCGGTACTTCAGAACCGCTCTGCGGCGAGTCGCCTGCGGTCGACCATTCGCGGTCGTGCCAAGCTGGGTGGCAAAGTGAAGGCCGGCTCCGGTTATTGATGACGCGCCCAGTACTCTACGTCCTGGCGGGCGTCAACGGAGCGGGCAAGAGCTCCATCGGCGGTCACCTGCTCGAGCGCGAGGGACTCACCTGGTACAACCCCGATACGTTTGCTCGCGAGCTCAAAGCGGCTACGGGATGTGACCAGGAAACCGCGAACGCGCGGGCCTGGCAGGAGGGCATGCGTCGTCTTGATGAAGCCATCGAGAAGGGACTGAACTATGCCTTTGAGACGACACTCGGCGGGAAAACGGTGGCGGCGAAGATTCTGGAAGCCACGAAAACACATGACGTCTTGATTTGGTTCTGCGGACTGTTTTCCCCCGAGTTGCATATCGCGCGCGTCAATGCTCGCGTCGCGGTCGGTCGCCATCCTATTCCGGAGGAAAAAATTCGCGAACGGTATCCGCTAGCGCTGCTGAACCTCATCAAACTCATGCCGCATGTGGCCTACATGAAGGTGTACGACAATAGTGCGGGGGCGGCGACCGACGGTACAGTGCGAGACCCTCTGCTCGTACTCGAGATGGAAAACGGCCGAATGATCTCACCTGCCGCCGACGATCTGAAAGCACTGCAGCGTACACCGGAGTGGACGAAATCGGTTCTAGAGGCCGCGTTGCGCGGGCTACCACGCGACTGAATGCGTGCGCGAGGAGACGAAGGTTCAATCCCCTTCACCCCGACCATTATTTTTCTTGGAGTTTTTTCCTCTCCTTATCCGAGATTCATCGGATTGGTTCCAGGAAAAAAACCATTGGTTCCAGAATCGGTTCCAGTTTGAACCCGCGCGATCTGGGCCACGACAATCCTTTCTTTCCATCCATTCACGTGGGCCGCGAGGAATTGCCTGACAAGTGCAGCCTGATTAGCCACCACGGCATCGTCGAGATAGTCCGAGCGGAACGCATTGGGAAAGATGACGAACAGATTCCGTCGATCATTTCCCCTAGCTGGGACCTTGCAGATGGATTCGAACTCGGGCGGCAACTGAAAGGATCTAGTAACCTGCTGATAGGTAAAGCCACCCTCGCCGCGCCACTTCCCCTAACTCCCCCTGGTTGCCACCAAATGCGCCCCCACGCTTAGAAGTGAGCATTTGACCGGTGGAGCTAAAGGCTGCTGTCGCGGCTCATAGCATTGGCCACCAAGTCGTATCCGTAGGCCACCCAGCCATCACCTCATGTTAGAGCTCTATCACCATGGCGTATCTGCGTGCGCCGCGAAAGTCCGCCTTGCGCTCGCGGAGAAACGGCTACCGTGGACCAGCCACTATGTCGATATTTTCGCGGGTGAGCAGTTCGCTCCAGCCTTTATCGCCCTCAATCCCGCAGCTGTCGTCCCGGTGTTGATCCACAACCGTGCTGTGGTCACCGAATCAACCGCGATTTGCGAATATCTGGAAGACATTTTCGCGGAACATCCTATCTACCCGTCATCGCCGTCGGCGCGCGCGAATGCTCGTCAATGGACAAAGGCAGTCGACGAGGAGCTGCATCCCGCTTGCGCGGCGATCACCTATGCAGTCGCCTTTCGGCACACGATCCTGCGACAGGGGGCGCGGCAATACGAGGAATTCATGAAGCTAGGTCCAGCCGAAGGGTCCGCTGCCAGAGCGCTCAAGTGGCAATGGATCCAGCTTGGCCTCGACGCGCCGGGCACGGCGGACAAGTTTCGGCTGTGCGACAGCTATCTGCACAAGATGGATGACGCTCTGAAGTCGAACGTGTGGTTGGCAGGGCCAGAATTCTCGATGGCCGACATTGCCGTCGCACCATACGTGAATCGACTTGCCGCGCTATCGATGCAGGGGCTGTGGATGCAGGGCCGCCTGATAAACGTCGAGTCGTGGATTGAACGCGTACGACTCAGGCCTACCTTCAAGCCAGCGTTGGTCGACTGGGTGCCGAGTGATTTGACGGCGGAAATGAGTACTCATGGCGGACGAAGCTGGCCGGCTGTCGCCGCCATGCTCGGGCTGTAGTCTCGCGGATTGCCCCTGACGCTCAGCATCGCGTTGTCAGTATTTCTGTCCAAGAAATACTGTCTTCTGGCGCTTGGCGGTTGGCTTTGTGTCCGGCGACCGTCAATGTAGAACTCACTCGTCGCACAAAGTGACCGCGATGCCGAATCTCCCGCCTTTGGATCCGCCCTCGCCCTGGCACGACGGGGAACGTGCAGTTCGGCGTACCGCAGGCGTCGAAGCGGAACTTGAAGCCATCGGGCCTCGCGCCATCGTTCGCGCAATGCCAAGGCAGCACGGACTCTACTTCGCTCAGTTGCCCTTTGTTGTACTGGGCACCACTGATCGCAACGGCGATGCGTGGGCGACCCTCATGGCTGGGATACCGGGATTCCTGAAACCGCTCGATTCCGGCCAACGGGCATCGACGGCACATTGGACGCCAGCGATCCGGCCGCTGAGGGGTGGATCGCTGGTGCCGCAATAGCCGCGTTGGGCATCGATCTGCGTGCACGGCGCCGGGCGCGCCTCAATGGCGTGCTCTCGCATGTCGCGGCAGATCATGCGGTGCTCGCAGTGCGTCAGGCATTCGGCAACTGTCCGCAATACATCTACTCTCGAACCGCAACCTTTTCGCGCGATCCGGCATTGCCCTGGTCCGGCAGCGTTGAGAGCTTCGACGGGCTGAGCAAGAGTGCTCGCGCCGTGATTGACGCGGCAGATACTTTTTTCGTCGCCAGTTACACGGACCAACAAGATGGCAATGTTCGTTCCGCCGACGTGTCACACAGAGGCGGAAAGCCAGGCTTCGTACGCGTACGCAACAACGAACTGACGATCCCGGATTTTCGCGGCAATCACTATTTCAACACGCTGGGCAACTTCGTTCACACTCCACGTGCCGGGCTGACATTCGTGAACTTCGAGAATGGAGACCTTTTGCAAGTAACCGGCGACGTGACGCTCACCTTCGAAGGCGCGGAGCTCGCCGACTTTGTTGGCGCCGAGCGCTTGTGGCGTCTGCAAGTGCGGCGCAGCTTTTTCCGCGAGCGCACGTTGCCGTTGCATTTCGTCGGCGGCCAGCCCTGGCCACAGTCACTGGCTACTGGAGCCTGGTAACCGACTTTCGCGCCTCACCTTCCGAACTAGCTACTCCGGATTAGATTCCGGCATACCATTCGTAACCGCGATCTTCCCAGAACCCGCCCTTGCCGCCGCCGATTAGATCGAGTCGTGCGGTGACTTCGACGCGCATGACGTACTTGGCATGTTTGTAGCCGATCTGCCGCTCGACGCGCAGGCGCAGAGGGGCGCCGTTCTGCACCGGTAGCGGGGCGTTGTTGAGGCTGTGAGCGAGAATGGTCTGTGGGTGGAAAGCGTCCACCAGGTCGATCGATTCGTAGTATCGACCGGTACGCTCGTCGCCACCCTTTTTCGGCTCTCCGTCATACGTGTCAGCGCAGTGGAAGACCACAAACCGCGCCTCTTGCTTTAGTCCCGACGCTCGCAGCAGAAACG
>JBDTUL010000625.1:0-3878 GCA_040007735.1 Gammaproteobacteria bacterium
TTGGAATAATCGTTCCTGTCGCTTCCATGCGATTTGTAATCGCAGATTCGATCGGCTGTGGGGGCTCAGCGAGCGGCCGAGCGCGACACCAGGCGCTGAAGCCCGAGCGACATCAGAACCCACAGCACCACGATGCCCACCAGCGCGAGCACGCTGGGTAGCGTGGGGCGCTGCGCGATGGCACGCACCTGGCCGGCGAAGAACGTGAGCACGATAAGGCCCGGCGCGAGGCCGAGCACGGTGCCGATCAGGAAATCCCAAAACCTCACGCCGACCGAGCCCGCGGCAATGTTCAGGATCGAGAACGGCGCGATAGGCAGCATGCGCAGGACCGCGATGGCGATGATGCCGCGCTCGGAGAGTGCCCGCTCGATTCGCTCGAACCTCGCACCGAACGCGTTCCGCGCCCGCGTTTTCAGGAAGTGCGAGCCGATGGCATACACCGCCGCTGCACTGGCCAACGAACCCGCCAGGGACAGGGGCAGCGCAATCAGGGGATCGAAAACCAGGCCCGTCGCGGTGATCAGCAGTGTGAGCGGAAACAGCACGAATCCACCGAGCACGAAGGCCGCGAGCACGAGCGGAACCGACCACGCCGAGCGTTCGAACTGGTCGAACAACGCCGCCAGATGCTGCGGATTCGCGATCGTGGCGAGGGGCGTATAGCGCCACAGCGCTGCGCCGGCTGCAGCTAATGCGAAGACGCTTAAAACAACGAAAACGAGAATGCGCGACGAACGCGGCTGCACAGTGGGTCTCCGTGAGCCTTCTATGCGCGTGCTGCTAGCGGGGGCCGCTCTGGTCGGTTCTTCGCAAATCCCGCGGCAGCGTGAAGAACACATTCTCTTCACGGCCAACTGTTTCATGCGGAGCGTCGCCGCCCCAGCTGCGAAGCTTTTCGACCACTTGCTGCACGAGCAGCTCCGGCGCCGAGGCTCCCGCAGTGACGCCCACTGCGGACTTGCCCACAAACCACTCGCGACGCAGGTCTTCTGGGCCGTCGACCAGATAGCCGGACACGCCCGCGCGGTCCGCAAGCTCGCGCAGGCGATTGGAATTGGAGCTGGCTCGAGAACCCACGACCAGCAGCACGTCACACTGCTCGAGCAGTTTTTTGACCGCGTCCTGACGATTCTGCGTGGCGTAGCAGATGTCTTCCTTGCGCGGCGTATGCAGCGTCGGGAAGCGCTTGCGAAGCGCGCCGACAATCTCGGCGGTGTCGTCGACGGAAAGCGTGGTCTGCGTAACGAACGCCAGGCGCGACGGATCGCTCACGGCGAGCTTTTCGATATCGGCAACGCTTTCAACAAGATGAATGTGCCCGCCAAAAGACTCATCGAAGCGCCCCATGGTGCCTTCGACTTCAGGATGCCCGGCGTGGCCGATGAGAATGACATCGCGCGCATCGCGCGCGTAGCGATGAACTTCCATGTGCACCTTGGTGACGAGGGGGCACGTGGCATCGAACACTCGCAGATGACGTTGCTCGGCTTCGGCGACCACTGCCCGCGACACGCCGTGCGCGGAAAAAATGACTGTGGCGCCTTCGGGCACGTGGTCCAGCTCATCCACGAATACCGCGCCCAACGCGCGCAGCCGGTCCACGACGTACTTGTTGTGGACGACTTCGTGGCGCACATAGATCGGCGGCCCGAATAATTCCAGCGCGCGCTCCACGATGTCGATGGCGCGATCCACGCCTGCGCAGAAGCCGCGAGGATTGGCCAGAAGCACTTTCATCAGGGTGCAGCCTCGCTGTTGCCGGCTTTGCTGTTGGCCTTGGCGCGACGGCTTTCCAGAAATGCATCCAGCAGCAGCAGCGCTGCGCCGACGGTGATTGAGGAATCCGCGACATTGAACGCAGGGAAATACGCATCGCCCCAGTGCGCGTGGATGAAGTCGATGACGTGCCCCAGGCGCAGCCTGTCTATCACGTTCCCGAGCGCGCCCGCCAGAATCAACGACAGCGCGCAGGCGAGCAGCCCTTGCGAGCGCGCCTTGAGCCGGCCGAGCCAGACAATGATGGCCCCACCGACACCCAGCGCCAGCAACGCAAAGAACCACCGCTGCCAGCCCGACTCATCGGCGAGCATGCTGAAGGCGGCGCCCGTGTTGTGCAGCCGGGTGATATCCAGAACCGGCAGCACCGAGATGCGCTCATAAAGCTGGAAGTGATCCACGATCTCTTTCTTCGTGAACTGATCCAGCGCGATCACCCCCACCGACAGGGGCAACCAGCGCCAGCCATTCGGCTCAGCTTTGATGACAGCGCTCATGCGTACGTCCGCGCCTCGCCCGGGCCCGTGATGTTAGTGACACAACGCCCGCACAGTTCGGGATGCTCGGCGTGCTGACCCACATCCGGCCGCCGATGCCAGCACCGCACGCACTTGGCCGCATCCGTTTCCTTCACCGAGAGCCACACGCCGGTGAGCCCCGCCCCGGCTGCGGCCGTGGCATGCGCCGGAGGCGCGTCCACTTTATGCACGCGAGCCTCCGAAGTGATGAAGAAGAATCTCAGTTCGTTGCGAAGCGCATCTATGCGCGTGAACGCCGCGGGTGTGGCATAGATATCCACTTCCGCTTCGAGCGGCGCACCGATGACGCCCGCGTCGCGCAGCTTTTCCAGCTCACGCAACACGTTGGCGCGCAGCTCGATGAGCGCTGGCCAGTCGATATCGTCCCGCGGCACTTCCAGCAACGGGTGCCATGTTTCCAGAAACACGGACTCGGCGCGCTTGCCCGGCAGATAGCGCCACATCTCTTCGGCAGTGAAGGAAAGAATCGGCGCGAGCCAGCGAACCATGCTTTCCGCGATGTGGTACATCGCCGTCTGCACGGAGCGACGCGGACCGCTTGCGGCACCCATGGTGTAGAGACGATCTTTCACCACATCCAGATAGATGCCGCCAAGATCCACGATGCAGAAGTTATGCACCCTCTGATAGATGTCGTGGAACCTGTACTGGCGGTAAGCCGCAATGATCTCGTCCTGCAGCTCACGAGCGCGGCCCAACGCCCAGCGGTCCAGCGCCACCATCTCGGATGGCTTCACTGAATGCCGTTCCGGATCGAAGCCGTGCAGATTGCCCAGCAGGAAGCGGAACGTGTTCCGCATGCGGCGATAGGAGTCCGCCGTGTGCTTGAGAATGACGTCCGATACGGCGATCTCTTGCGAGTAGTCGGTGGCCGCCACCCACAGTCGCAGAATGTCCGCGCCCAGCGAGCTCATCACCTTCTGAGGGGCGATGACGTTACCGAGCGACTTCGACATCTTGCGGCCCTTGTCATCCACGGTGAACCCGTGGGTGAGCACGCCGCGATACGGTGCGCGCTCGTAGAGCGCCTCCGACATCAGCAGCGAACTGTGGAACCAGCCGCGATGCTGGTCCGAGCCTTCAAGGTACAGATCCACCGGCGAGCCGAGCTCAGGGCGCAGTTTGCCGACGCATTCGAACGACAAGCCGGAGTCCGCCCAGACGTCCATCACGTCGGTCACCTTGTCGTACGACTCGGCTTCGGCGCCCAGCAGCTCCGACGGCTCGAGTGCGAACCAGGCATCGATGCCGCCGGTCTCCACGCGGTCCGCAACAGCTTCGATCAGCTCCTGAGTGCGCGGATGCAACTCGCCGCTGCTCTTGTGAACGAACAGCGTGATGGGCACGCCCCATGTTCGCTGGCGTGACACGCACCAGTCTGGACGATTCTCGATCATGCCGAGAATGCGTTGCTCGCCCCAGCCGGGCGTCCACTGCACTTTGCGAATGTCGCGCATGGCGTTCGCGCGCAGATTCTTCTGGTCCATGCTGATGAACCACTGTGGCGTCGCGCGGAAGATCACCGGCGTCTTGTGGCGCCAGCAATGCGGGTAGCTGTGG
>JBDTUL010000626.1:0-3872 GCA_040007735.1 Gammaproteobacteria bacterium
GCTGTCCGGTCCGAGCCGCTGGAATTCTTCCTCGAGTTCCGCGGCAAGGCGAACGATGTAGGCGCCGTCGGACTCTTCTCTCAAACGATAGTGGAAAGGGTAGCAGGGTGAGACGAGCGTGAAACGGTCGGAGAAGATCGGCTCGTACGGCGCGCGGCGCTCCACATTGCCGCCCGCGCCAAGCGCGCCCAACGTATTGCCGTGATAGCTCAGGCGCCGCGCGATGAATCGTGTTCGCCGCGGCTCGCCGCGTTCGAGGAAGTATTGCCGGGCAAGCTTCAGCGCGCTCTCCATCGCCTCCGAGCCGGATGAGACGAAGAACGCATGCGAGAGCCCTCCGGGCTCGTCATGCAACAGGATGTCGGCCAGTGCTTCCGCGGGCTCCGAGCTGAAAAATCCCGTGTGCGCATAAGCCAGTTTTCCCGCCTGCGCACCGACAGCGGCCGCTACGCGCGGATTGCCGTGCCCGAGGCACGCCACGGCGGCGCCGCCCGATGCGTCGATAATCTCGCGGCCGTCCTGCAGTGTGAGCGTTAGTCCCTCGCCTCGAATCGCAATCGGCGGCCGAGACGAAATCGCTCGATGCAATACCCTGCTCATATGCGGTCCGGCCCATCCCTCGCGCGTCAACGGAGCCTGCGGCAGATGCCGCGCTCCAGTTCAGTGCGCGACTGTACGACAGCCCATATTTATTGTCTATCGAACAAGAACTGCTATCCTGAGTGAGAAAGATGAAAGACAGGTCGGCACACAAAGAACCGGAATTGGCACGCGGCCTCACGGCGCGGCACGTGCAATTCATTGCATTGGGCGGGGCAATCGGAGCGGGGCTGTTTCTGGGCTCAGGCGTTGCGATCAGTCGCGCGGGTCCAGCGCTGCTAGTCGCGTACGCCGCCGCCGGCCTCATCATTTTTCTCATGGCCCGCGCGCTCGGCGAGCTCGCACTCTTCAGGCCGGTTCCCGGCGGGTTCAGTACCTGCGCGAACGAGTTGCTCGGGCGTCGCGTTGGCTTCATTACCGGCTGGTCCTATTGGCTCATGTGGGTTCTGGTCGGCACGGCGGAAATCACCGGCATCGGCGTCTTGATGCGTCACTGGTTTCCCCACCTGCCGCAGTGGATTCCAGCACTCGCTGCTGTGGGCCTGCTCATCGTCAATATGACTGCAGTGAAGGCCTACGGTGAGCTCGAGTACTGGCTGGCGCTGGTCAAGGTCTTGATGATCGGGGGAATGCTGATCTGCGGACTGATGATTCTCGTGTTCGGGTTCGGCGCCGCCGGCGAGCGTGCCGGCGCCTCCAACCTGTGGGCGTACGGAGGCTTCTTTCCGCATGGCTGGCAGGGAGTGCTGGGCGCGCTGCCGGTTGCGCTGTTCGCGTTCGGCGGGCTGGAGATCATCGGCCTGACCGCGGCCGAGACCGCGACGCCGGAAAAGACCCTGCCACGCGCCATCAACGGCGTGGCGTACAGGATCCTGATCTTCTACATCGGCTCGCTGGCGATGATCATGCTGCTCTATCCCTGGAACGCTCTCGATTCCTCGCGCAGCCCCTTCATCCTGGTGCTCGAGCGCATCGGCTTTCCGGCCGCGGCGGGGGTGATCAACTTCGTAGTGATTACGGCGCTGCTGTCGTCGTGTAACAGCGGCATCTTCGGCAGCAGCAGGATGCTGCATGCATTGTCATCGTCGGCCAGCGCGCCGGCGTGGCTTCAATCGCTCAGTGCGCGTCGCGTGCCGGGCCGATGCATCACGGCTTGCGCATTGATGCTGCTGGTCGGCGTCGAGCTGAACTATGTCATGCCCGATCGGATATTCGGCTACCTGATGGCAGCGGTCTCCGCTCTGCTGCTTTGGACGTGGGCCGTGATCATGCTGTGTCACCTGGCGTACCGACGCAGAGTTGCGCGAGGCGAGGCGGCGCCTGTGAGTTTCAGGCTGCCCGGTGCTCCCTATACAAACTGGCTGGTGCTGACCTTCATAGCAACGGAGGCGGTGTTGCTGGCGATGGGCAACGACACCCGGCTGGCGTACGCCACGACTGCGGGCTGGATCGGGATATTGCTCATCGCCGATGCCCTGACGGTGAGGCGTCGCTGACCACGCGACCGCGAGCGACTGGCGGCTGCTCCCGCCCCGCCAGCCATTTCTTTTAAATTCAGTTATTTGGCTCCGCACCGCGCGCTACGGGCCGATGCACCGGAAAATCTTTGCCGGAATCATTGAGGTAAGGGCCCCAGGAGTTGTCTTTAATAACAGGCGAGGGGAGACAGCCCCCGGCTCGCCGGTAGCACCCGCCCCCTGACCGGAGTGTATTGTCGACTGCATGACCCTGGAATTCGCTAAGCCACACGGCGCAGAGGCCAAAAGGAGCTTGGTTGAAGCCTTGTACCGCAGGTACAGCAAGGCGCTGTCCATTTTTCTCGCCCGCCAGCGCATCAGGCCGGACGAGGTGGCGGATGTCGTGCAGGAGACCTATGCCCGAATCCAGCAAGTGGAAGATGTGGATGCGATCCGGAATCCCAAGGCGTTCCTGTTCCGCGTCGCCTGCAATATCTGCTTCAACGAGCGCAAACGCCGCAGCAAGACGCTCGAGCAGGACTGGCTCGATATCGAAGTCATCGATCCGCCGAGTGAGGCGCCGAGCGCTTACCGCAGCTTCAAAGGTGAGCAGGACCTGGAGATCGTGCGCGCGGCATTCGATGAGCTCGGCGAGGTCTGTCGTGAGGCCTTCATCATGAACCGCTTCGCCAACCTCACGTTCGGGCAAATTGCGAAGCGGCTCGAAATCTCGGTTTCGATGGTGGAGAAGCATGTCGCGCATGCCGTCTCCCACATGCGGAAAAGTTTGGAGGCCCGGGCGCCGGCGGAACAGAAGCCCGAGCGCCTGCGGAAGTAACGAGGATGTCCGCCCCCCACAGTGAATCGTGCGATACCGCCGCGGCCGAGGCCGCTGATTGGTACGCGCGCCTGCGCGCACCGGATGTGTCGGAAATCGAAGCGCTGCGCTTTCGCGCGTGGCTGACGGGGGACCCCGCGCGGCGACGCGAGTTTTACGCTATCGATGCCTTCTGGACCGACATCGCTGCCATCGAGCATTCGCCTGAGGTCAAGCGGGTTCGTGAATCAATCGCCGCGCGCCAAAGGAAGAGGTGGTGGCGCGCATCTCGAGCGATCGCAGCGACACTTGTGGTGGCTGTGGTCAGCGGCTGGCTGGCGTGGCAACACTGGGGTGCTAGTCACTATGTAACGGGCGTGGGTGAGCAGCGAATGGTGCCGTTGGCCGACGGGTCCATCGTCACGCTCAATACGTCGACGGAGATTCGACTCCATTACTCCGACACCGAGCGCAACATCGAGCTCGTGCGAGGGCAGGCGAACTTCGATGTCGCGAAGGATTCGCGCAGGCCGTTCATCGTCGCGGCGGGCGGCGGCCGGGTGCGAGCAGTGGGCACCGTGTTCGATGTCTACAAGTCTGGCGACAAGGTGATCGTGACGTTGATCGAGGGAAAGCTCGTCGTCACACCGAATCAACCTTCCCGGTCCGACGAGCCTGTGAAACGCGTGGACCGGGGTGATGAGCGGTCCGGCACGGTGATGCCTGTGCATTCGGCCACTCACGCCGCGCCATCGGATATCCGTTTGACTGCCGGCGAGCAGCTATCGTTTCCGGCCGTCGCCAGACTCGTGGAAGCCCCCGGCGTCATCAAGCTCGTGCCGGCTGACATTCCCCGAGTCAGCGCGTGGCGAACCCAGAAGCTCGACTTCAGCAACACGCTGCTTCCCGATGCGATCGCCGAGGTCAATCGGTACTCCCGCGAGCAGGTGATGCTCGACGATCCGGAGTTGATCGATGCGCGCATGAGCGGCACGTTC
>JBDTUL010000627.1:0-3856 GCA_040007735.1 Gammaproteobacteria bacterium
ACGGGCTGCCGCCGCGACGAGATTGCGGGTTTGCGTTGGACTGAGATTGATTTCGACCGTGCGTGTCTTCGGCTTGCGGACACGAAGACGGGGCGGTCGATACGCCCGCTAGCGGGCGCGGCGATCGCGCTGTTGCAGCGCATCACTCGCGAGGCCGGCGCTCAGTTCGTTTTCCCATCAGAGGACGGGCAAACGTTCTACCAAGGAACAAAACGGTTCTGGCCAAAGGTTGTAGAGCGCGCGGGACTGCCGGGCGTCACACCCCACACACTGCGCCACACGATCGGGTCCGCCGCCGTCTCTTCGGGCGAGACGCTGGCGATGACGGGAGCCCTTCTCGGGCACGCAAACGCGCGCTCGACCTCAATCTATGCGCACATGCAAAACGATCCGGCACGCCGCGCAGCAGATCGGGTCGTGGGGCCGATTGCAACTGCATTGGGCGCGCAATCGGGCGCCGAAGTAATCCCCCTCTCAGCACGCAAAGCGGCGGGATAGGCTAAGCTCTTGGCGTAAGAAAGTAGATCGGCGTCAATGGCAATCGTTCGCGAGCGAGACTGTCGAGCTTGGGATAGAATTCAATCCAAAGGTCAACAAGTCGCTCAAGGTCGATCAATGTAATCTTCCGGCGTTCCTGCATCCGAGCGAAATCCTGGGCGTCGCGAGTAAAGCCTCCAAGACTTACAAACAGCCCTGCGTCATCTTCGTTCACCAGCGCAATGAATGACCGCACGCCATCCGTGCTGATACGCTGCTGTTGGCGTTTGACTTGAACCTTTATGCGAGGAGGCCGCGTGCCGAGGGGATCGGGATACGCGATGATGTCAAGGCCGCCATCCGGTCCAGGAGGAGCAACCCATGTTGGATAGTAGCCCATGGCCTTCAAGAGGTCGGCAACGAGTTTCTGGAACTCGTAGGGGTCCATGTTGGAGAGATGGACCTCGATTTCTCCCCAAGCCTGCTCCTCCGCTTCTTCAAAAGTGATTGTTGCAGAATTCTGCAGTTCATCCGTTGGCTCGGACTCTACTGATGGAATCGGCACTGCTTGTATGGCGGGCTGCGCCTTCTTCCATTGCCAATAAAGACGTGTCGCCTCTTTGTGGAAAGCGGCGGGTTCTGTGAACTTGGCAAACGCAACTCTGCCAGCGTCAGTAACGGACCAAGTGCCCTTGTTCTTAAGCAACCACCCGGCTTTTACGCAGTCGATCGTCGAGAATCTCACTATCTTTTCAAACCGGCGGTTGCCATCGGCGTACATTCCCGCTTCGTGCTCCGTTAGGGTCAAGGCGCCAGACAATCTCTCCAGGGCTAAGCGTGCGGGAAGGCCATCCGGCTCAGCTTGAAGAATCTCGAAAAGTTTTCTGAGAAGCGTGCCAGTCCGCTCCCACGTCACGTTGGCCATAGTTCCCCCTGAGCACCTTCGCTGCGTTCAAGTCGATTGGGGCGCCATCTCCCCCAAGATCCGCTCGGCCTGCTCGATCACCGTCCGAACGGCCCCGTCCTGCAAATCTGGCGGATAGCCGTACTTGCGGAGGATGCGCTTTACGAGTGAGCGCATACGCGCTCGCGCGTTGTCGCGGTGATGCCAATCAACGGTGTTATTGCTCCGAAGTGCATTGAGCAACTCGGTCGCAATTACTCGCAGCTGCTCATCACCCATGATCTCGATAGCGCTCTCGTTATCAGCAAGCGCGTCGTAGAAGGCGACCTCCTCCAGTGTCAGGTTGAGCGCCTCGCCGCGCTCGGCGGCGGCGCGCATGTCTTGCGCTAGCCTGATCAGTTCTTGGAGCACTTCGACTGTCGAGAGCGCATTGGCGTGGTAGCGCGCGACTGCGTCCTCGAGCCGCTTCGAGAATTTCCGGCTCTCGACAACATTCGAGCGCGACCGGCTTTTGATCTCGCCATTGAGAAGCTTTTTCAGCGCTTCGAGTGCGAGGTTCTTGCGATCCATCCTCTGCACTTCCAGCAGGAATTCATCGGAGAGGACGGACAAATTTGGTTGGCTGATTCCGGCGGCTGCCAGAATGTCGACGATCTCAGTGTTCGCGATGGCCTGGTTGATGAGCTGACTAACGGCAAACATTCGGCCCTGCTCGGAGAGCTTGCCCCTGACTGACGTTTTGACCAACGCGGCGCGAACAGCCTGAAAGAAGCCGACCTCGTCGCGGATTTCTCTAGCCTCGTCGCTAGCAGATGCGAGCGCGAAGGCCTTTGAGAGGTTGAGGACTGCGTCGGCATAGCCGCGCTGGGCACGCTTCTTCTCGTCGTCGGTGATCGCTTTGTCAGCTTCGCGCTTCTGCCAGGCCAAGACCCACTCGTAGGCACTGGCGAGGGCGGTCAGCCGCTCGCTAGCGGCGCCCATAATTCCCTTTTCGTAGTCGTGGCCGTGGAAGATGGCCCGCACGATCTCATATTTCTCCAGCATTAGGGCAATGGCTACTTCCTCGTCGACACCGGTCCTTTCACGGTCACCTTCCGTGAATTGACCCAGCGCGCTCTTGAGCCGCTCGGCGATGCCGATGTAATCGACGACAAGGCCACCGGTCTTGTCGCGAAACACGCGATTTACCCGCGCGATGGCCTGCATCAGACCGTGACCGCGCATCGGCTTGTCAACGTACATCGTATGCATGCACGGCGCGTCGAAACCGGTCAGCCACATGTCGCGCACGATGACCAGCTTCAGCGGATCGTCGGGATCGCGTGCCCGATTGGCCAGCGTCTCGCGCTCCTTCTTCGAGGTCATGTGGCGCTGGAAGCTTTCAGGATCGGATGCACTACCAGTCATCACGATCTTGATCGCGCCCTGGAGTAGATCGTCGGAGTGCCAGTCTGGGCGCAACGCCACAATGTTCTTGTAGAGGTCGACACAGATCTGGCGGCTCATGCAGACGGTCATCGCCTTGCCGCCGGCCATGCCATCGAGGCGCGCCTCCAAATGGCTGACCATATCCTCGGCTACGAGCTCTAGACGCTTCTCGGCGCCAACAAGCCGCTCGACGGTCGACCACTTAGCCTTCTGCTTCTCCTGGATCGAGGACTCTTCGTCCTCAACCAGCGCTTCAATTTCGGCATCTACCCTTGGCTTCTCGGCCTCGTCCAGTTCGATGCGCGCGAGCCGGCTCTCGTAGTAGATCGGGACCGTGGCCTCGTCTTCAACGGCTCGGCTGATGTCGTAGACGTCGATGTAGTCGCCGAAGATCGCGGGCGTGTTGACGTCGTCGGCTTCAATTGGCGTGCCGGTGAATCCGATGAACGAAGCGTTGGGCAGCGCTTCTCGGATGTAGTGCGCGAAGCCGTAGCGCCGTTGTCCGGTCTTCTGGTCGATCCGCGCGTCGAAGCCGTATTGGCTGCGGTGCGCCTCGTCGGCGATGACGATGACGTTGCGCCGGTCGGTCAACACGGGCATGCGCTCTTCGCCAGCCAGCGGCACGAATTTCTGCACGGTCGTAAAAATGACGCCACCCGACGATCGATCGAGGCGCGCGCGCAGATCGTCGCGGTCTTCGGCTTGCTCGGGCGTTCCGCGCAGCAAATCCTTGCACAGGCTGAATGTGCCGAAGAGCTGATCGTCGAGATCGTTTCGATCGGTCAGGATCACCAGCGTCGGATTGGCAAGCGCCGAGCTGCGCGCGGCGAGGCCCGCGAAGAACGCCATCAGGAAACTCTTGCCCGAGCCCTGCGTGTGCCAAATCACGCCAATTTTCTTGTCGCCGTTCGGACGAGAGGCAAGGACAGCCTGCTGCAGCGCCTTACGGCCGCCGTGGAACTGATGATAGCCAGCGATGATTTTGAAGGGGCTGGTCAGCCCCCATCGAGTGCTCCAGATGGAATGTTAGTCGAGCGGCGGTGGTTT
>JBDTUL010000628.1:0-3849 GCA_040007735.1 Gammaproteobacteria bacterium
GCCGCTGGCCGAAGCCGTGAAGGTAGCCAACACGGACATGGTGCGCATGCTGCTGAAGGCCGGCGCCAGCGTACAGTTGGCGAATGAAGACGGTCAGACGCCTCTGATGCTCGCCGCGCGCACAGGGGAAGTGCCTGTCGCCGAGTTGCTCGTGCGTTACCGCGCAGACGTGAATGCGCGCGAGCAATGGCGCGGGCAAACCGCGCTCATGTGGGCCGCGGCCGAAAACCGCCCTGAGATGACCGAGTTCCTCATCGCACACGGCGCGAAGGTGAGCGTGCGCGCCGTCGTGAACGACTGGCAGAACCAGGTCACCTCCGAGCCACGTGCTCAGTACCGCCCAACCGGTGGCCTCACACCGCTCCTGTATGCCGCGCGCGCCGGGTGTCAGCGCTGCATTCAAGCCTTATTGAAGGCCGGCGCGGATATCAATCAGCCGACGCCCGATGGCACTACGCCGTTGATGACGGCAATCGACAACTCGAATTACGACACCGCGAAGTACTTACTCGAACGCGGCGCCAACCCGAAACTCTGGGACTGGTGGGGCCGCACGGCGCTGTACGTGGCCGTGGATATCCATTCTTACGTGCCCCGCTTCGGCGCGCCGATCGCGCGAGGCGACAAGACTACTGCGATGGATGTCATTCAAATGCTGCTGGCGGCCGGCGTGAATCCCAATTCGCAGCTGGTCATGCATCGGCCCGGCCGAGGCGGAAACAGCGGGCGGTTCACGGATGACCTGCTGACGACCGGGGCAACGCCACTGCTGCGGGCGGCCATCGGCTTCGATAACGAGGCGATCGAGGCGTTGCTCAGTCACGGTGCGCTGGTCGACCTGCCTAACGTCATGGGTGTTACGCCCTTCATGGTGGTGGCGGGCCTGGGCGTTTCGGTGCGCGACCCGCGCGGAAGTTATACCGGCGACGTGCAGGCGAAGGTGTTGCCCACGCTCGAGATTCTGTTGAAGGCTGGCGCGAACGTGAACGCCCGGGTGACTGATACCGACGGCCGCACCGCTCGCATTGCGCGGCCGAGCACCATGACGAATCGTCAGGGCCAGACGGCCTTATACGGCGCCATCAATTGGGGCTGGACGCGTGTGGTTCAGTACCTGCTCAACAACGGCGCCCGCGTCGATATCGCGGACGCCGCCGGCAAGACGCCGCTGGATGCCACGCAAGGCAAAGCCGGCGGCCGCGACGCGAAGGTGGTCGACGAAGTGGTCGCGCTGATCAAGAAGGCCAGCGCGAGTGGCGGCGCCTAGCCCGAATGGCGCTTCCCTGAGCCTATAGCTGCGTGAACGAGCACCGCCCCAAAGCGGTGGTTCGCTCGAAGAGCACCCTGGCGGGGCGTCAAAATGCAGGGACGCATTTTGAAGAGCGCCCAGGGATGGCTTGCAGCGTCCCCGCCAGGGTGCTCTTCGAGCGAGCCGCCGCCTGCGCCGACGTTAGTCCGTTCAGGCAGCCGCGAAGGCGCTCAAGGAAGCGCCACTCTGACTAGCGCCCTTTCTCCTCATGCGGCTGTGCCGGCGGCGGGTTCTGCCCCGGCGTGCCCGGCGGCGGCGGCATGTTCTTGACCTCGTTCGCCCGCGAGGTGATGAACGCACGCAAGCCCTGAGTGTCTGCAGGCTTCAGCGCGTTGGCAAAGGAGGCCATACCTTTCGCCGAACGCGACCCCTTCAGCACCACATCGTCAAACCCTTCCTGCGTATACAACAGCGGCGAGCGCGTCAGGTCCGGGAAGTTCGCGCCGCGCGTCTGGCCATTCTCACCGTGGCAGGCCGAGCAGTACTTCGTGTAGGTCTCGTGACCCGCCTGAACCACTTCAGGCGATGCCGTGTTCGGCGGTGGCGCGAGCGGCGCCGGCGTGAATTCCTTCACCGGCGGCAGTTCTTTCTTCCCATCCAGAGCAAACACCAGCAACCGCGAATAGTTCGGTGCGTAGTACCCGCCCGGCACCGGGCCGCCAACGCTCTGCGCGACGTACTGCTTGCCGTCCAACTCATAGGTGATAGGCCCAGCGACTACGGAGGTTTGCACCTTGGTTGACCAGAGTTTCTCGCCGGTCTTCGCGTCGTAGGCGCGGAATTCCTGGCTGCTTCCGCCGCCCTGGAACACCAGGCCGCCCGCAGTAGCCAGCGCACCGCCCGTGCCGTTCGGGTTGGTCTCGCCCTTCCACGCCTGCTTGCCGGTGACCGGATCGATGGCCTGCAGGTAACCCACGAACCCCTGCTTTTCCTTCGGATGGTCGCGGTAGAACGTGAACGGCGCAAAGAAATCGAGGCCGAGGTTGTAACCGACCGCGCTCGGCTTGTACTTCGGATCCATGATCATCGGGAAGTACGCGTCCTGGGTCGGCACGTAGATCAGTCCGGTGTCGGGGCTATACGCATTGGGCTGCCAACCGTGCGCGCCCTGCACACCCGGTGCGAGATTCCACGGCTTTTCGGTATAGCGCGCCGCCTGGACGACGCGAGGGCGCCCGGTCTTCATATCCACGCCATTGGCCCAGTTCACTTCGGTGAAAGGCTCCGCGCGCAGCAACTCGCCGCTCGCTGCATCCAGCGTGTAGAAGAAGCCGTTCTTGCAAGGCTGCAGCAGAACGTGACGCTCTTTACCGCCGATGGTCAGGTCCGCAATCATGATGGGACTGACGGCGTCGTAGTCCCACGTGTCGGCCGGCGTTTCCTGGTAGTGCCAGACGTACTCGCCGCTATCCACATTTACCGCAATGATAGAAGCGAGGTAGAGGTTGTCCCCGGTCTTGGGGTCGCGGTACTTCTGATTCCACGGCGTGCCGTTGCCCGTGCCGAAGTAGACAAGGTTGGTCCTGGGGTCGAAGACAATGGCGTCCCACACGGTGCCACCGCCACCCAGCTTCCACCATTCGCCACTCCAGGTGGCTGCGGCCTTCTTCATGGCTTCGTTCTCGAAGCCATCCTTCGGATTGCCGGGCACGGTGAAGAAGCGCCAGTCCATCTTGCCGGTCTCGGCGTCGTACGCGCTGATGTAGCCGCGCACGCCGAACTCACCACCGGAATTGCCGATGATCACCTTGCCCTTGGCAACGCGCGGCGCGCTGGTGATGGAGTAGTGCTGGCTGCGGTCGACGGTGAGCGTGGACCACGCTTCCTTGCCCGTTTTCGCATCGATGGCGACCAGCCGGCCATCCAGCGTGCCGACGTAGATTTTGCCATTCCACGCGGCGATACCGCGGTTGACGATGCCGCAGCAGACGTTCTGGATCCACTCACCCGGGGTCTTCGGGTCGTACTGCCAGAGCTGCTTGCCGTCGTGAGCGTCGAACGCGTACACCTTGCTCCACGCTGTGGAAACGTAGATGACGCCGTCGATGAAGAGGGGCGTGCCCGACTGCGTGAGGTTGGTGTCGTAGTCCGCGAACCACGCGAGCCCAAGCTGCTTGACCGTGTCACGGTTGATCTGGGAGAGGCCGCTGTAGCGCTGCTCCTCGTAGGTGCCGCCGTAGGTCATCCATTGCGAGGGCTCGGATGCCGCCTTGAGCAACCGCTCTTCGGTCACGTTCGCCGGTGCCGGGCCGCCCGCCTGGGCGTTGGCCAGCTGTGCCGGCACCGGGGGTGGCTCGGAGTGCCCACACCCGGCCAGGCAAAGGGAAACCAGGGCGCCAAGGCCCAGCGCGAGCGTGCGAATCACTATGACATCCCCCTCAAACGGCCTTATAGAGCCTGCGCCCCATACAGCCGTGTAGTCCCCATTACACCGGCTGACAGTCTAATCAATCGCGGCGGGGGTCTTCCTGGGATTCCTCCCGGGCTGCCAACTCGTGGGCACGTTGAGTGGTTCGCTTGAGCACGTCCTCGGAAGGCAT
>JBDTUL010000629.1:0-3837 GCA_040007735.1 Gammaproteobacteria bacterium
GCGGGTCAGCCCGGAATACGAGGCGCCGTTCGCGCCATGCCACGACCTGTGCCAGATCCGGCACCGAACGTTTGACGATCTCTCCGTCGGGAGAAACGCGCGCCTGTTCGCCCGCGGAAACTCGCGCACGGTGCGGCCCGACGAAAGTGGAGCTGCCAGTGGGTTTCACATCGACCGCTTGCGAGACGGGGCGTGCAGCTGAAGTCGCTTCCGGCGAGATCTGCACTACGCCTTCGACTACTGAAACTGTTGCGCCTGCATCGCTGCGATAGACGTTGAAGCGCGTGCCGACCGCCTGGATGACCGTGGGGCCCGCTATCACCCGGAACGGCCGGGCGGCGTCATGCTCGACATTGAACATGGCCTCACCTTCGAGCAGTCGGATGGCACGGACGTTTTCCGAGAACCGCACTTCTATAAGGGACTCGGTGTTGAGATACACGACGGAGTCGTCTTCGAGCTTGAAGGCTCGTTGCTCGCCGCGCGCGGTACCGTAAGTGTAGGGCGAACTGCCCGGCAGCAGCCAGAACGCCAGTGCCACGGTAATTACGGCAATCGCTGCGGTGACTGCGAGTGCCGTGCGCCGAAACGAGTGGGCCAGCACTGAGCCAGGCGGTGGCGCTGCCACGTCTGTCGACTGCGGAGCAAGCCTGTGCACGTTGCTGCGTGCCTCGTCGATCAGTCTTTCGATGTTGAGCCGGTGTGCGCCATCGAAATTGTCGAACTCTTTCCAGACCGCCGCTGCAAGGAGAAACTCTTCCACGTGGCGCGGGGAGATCTCGAGCCACGCGGAAAATCGACCGAGCGTGGCCTCGCCGGGGTCTTCCAGCTCGATGAGCCACTGAGCCGCTTCGTCGGCGAGGGCGTGGGTTTCGGCGCGGTCCCAGTGCATAGTCAATTCGTCAGCGATCCCAACGTGCACACCGGCACTGAGCAACCGCACGGGCGAGATACTTCTTGACCGTGTGGACCGAGATATCGAGGGTGCGGGCGATCTCGGGATAGGACATGCCGTCGCGCTTTCTCAGTATGAAGACGGCGCGGTAGAGCGGTGGCAGCTGTCCGAGGATGGTCTCGAGCTGTTGCGACAGGCTCAGTCCGTCACTGGCGTCCGTCGATGCGGGGACGGTCGGCGATTCAGCCGCGCGTTCGAACGCCTCGGAGTCGAAGGAGATGGGCTCGTTTCGTTCCCGAAGCTTGAACTCGTAGACGAGGTTGGAGGCGATCCGATACAAATAAGCTTGGGGCTTGCGGACGAGCTCGTGGTGGTCCATACGCAGGAGTCGGAGGTAGGTTTCCTGGGCCAGGTCCTGCGCATTCTGCGTGCTCCGCAGCCGGCGCATGAGAAACCGGTGCAGGCCTGCGTGGTACTGCTCGAAGGCAGACCCCACGAACTCCATCGGTTGGCGCGAGCGCCCGGACCAGGCCATAACTCCCCGCAGTGCGTGCTTGCTGTCTGATAAGACTGGTTAGAGCACCCGTTCGGGGTACTGATCCGCAACGGCCGTACCCCGTTTGCAGGCCCACGACAGTCTATGCGAGTAGGGGTCACAAGAACGACCGGATGAGGGGGACGTCCGATGAATGCATCGCCTCGCGGCACGTGGGTCGCCGGAACACTCGCGATCGGGCTGGTCATGCTGGCGGCTCACGCGGCGCAGTCGCATACCCCGCCAATCATTCCACTGGATATCAAGCACCAGGCGCTCGGCGACGCGCTCAATGAGCTGGCGCGACAGTCGGGCCTGCAGATCGTCCTCTACAGCGAGGTGGGGGTGGGCATCTCGGCCCCCACGCTCCTGGGTAACTTCACTGCCACGAGCGCGCTGGAGAGGATGCTGAACGGAACTGAACTCGACTACGAGTTCATCAACGATCGCACGGTTGTCATCGAGCCCAAGTCCGTGAAAGCGCGCAAGGCCTCCTCGATCTCCGCGCTGCCCGCCACGTTGAGTGACGGGCTTCCGCTGCTGTTGGCCCAGGCCGAGCCGCCAGAGCCTGCGGGTGCCCAGGCCGGCGCCGGCGTGCTCCGGGGAAGTGGCGCCGTGCAGGGCTCACGCGCCGAAGGGGAGGCCGGGCGCTCGGAACTCGCCGTGCAGGAAATTACGGTTACGGCCCGGCGCCGGGAAGAAACGCTCCAGACCACACCAGTGGCCGTCACGGCATTGTCAGGCGATGCTCTCGAAGTGCGGGGCGCAGAAAGTGTCGACGCGCTGTCTCAGTATGTTCCGAACCTGCAATTCGATGGAGCCGCCGCGCTGAGCGGCGGCGCCTATAACGCCACGATTTTCATCCGTGGCATCGGCCAGAACGACTTCGCGATCTTCAGCGATCCGGGCGCGGCGATGTATGTCGACGGTGTGTATCTGGGCCGCTCGATCGGCGGCATCATGGATGCGATCGATCTCGAACGCGTCGAAGTGCTGCGCGGACCGCAGGGAACGCTCTTCGGTCGCAACACGATCGGCGGCGCGGTCAACATCATCTCCAGGCCGCCGACGGACGAACTCGGCGGAGAGGTTGCGGCCACGACAGGGCGCTTCAATCGATTCGACGTGCATGGCACGCTGAACCTCCCTCTTAGCGACCGGTTCCTCACGCGCTGGACCGTCTCGCGCCTCACGCAGGACGGCTATGCGAAGCGCCTGACCGACGGCGCCGGCCTCGGCGACAAGGATTCACTGGTCGGCCGCGCGCAGGCCCTGTGGAAGGCCACCGACAACCTAAACATCTCGCTCGCTGCCGACGGCACGCGCGTACGTCAGAACTCTGCGCCGCTCACACTGATAAATGTCACCGCCACAGGCACGCCGTTCCTCAATCTATACAACGCGCTCGTCGCTCCCAATCTTGGGATCATCGCGCCGAATGGCGCCCGCACGGTCAATTCGTCGTGGACGACGGGCGACATCGACACCACCTGGGCCGGCGCTCCGACGGTCAACGACCTCGACACGCGGGGGACCGCGTTGACGGTGGACTGGAACGTCGGCCGCGGCGTGTCGCTCAAATCGATCAGCGCCTACCGAAACCTGGATGCGCTCTTCATTCGTGATGGCGACAACACTCCGTTCACGTATCGCGAAACCATGAACGGCGACGAGCAGCACCAGTTCAGCCAGGAGCTGCAGCTGTCGGGGGTGAGCTTCGGCGATCGGCTCAACTGGCTGTTCGGTGTCTACTACTTCGACGAGAACGCGACCGAGCATGGCAAGGCGAATCTTGCGATCGGCACGTTCTCGGCACTCCAGGCGCTGGTGCTGCCGGCCGGCACGACATGGTGCGGCCTGCCCGGAGCAAACCCGCGGCCGATTGCATCGTGCCCGCCGCCCCTGCGCTTTGGCGGGGCCGGCAACCCGAATAACATCGGTGTGGATGTAGGCGTCAACCTGTTCACGCGTGTGGCAAACGAATCCACCGCGTACTTCGGGCAGGGCACATACAAGCTCACCGACAGACTGAGCACCACCTTTGGCCTTCGCTGGACGCAGGATCGCAAGCGTCTGCAGCTGATCCATCGGCGCGAAGCGAGCGGCGCCTACGTGGTGGGCGCGCCCGGCACCCAGGACACGTTCCGTGACGACTGGTCGCAACTGACGCCGAAACTCGGGCTCGAGTTCCAGGCAAGCCCCGACGCGCTTTTCTACGCGTCGTACGCGAAGGGCTACAAGAGCGGTGGCTTCAACGGCCGCCCGCTCTCGGGTATCCAGGAAGTGCTCACTCCGTACGATCCGGAAACCGTGAAGAGCTACGAAGTGGGCGCGAAGACCGGCTGGTTCGAGCGGCGCGTCACGGCGAATCTCGCGCTGTTCTACAACGACTACAAAGACATGCAGC
>JBDTUL010000630.1:0-3833 GCA_040007735.1 Gammaproteobacteria bacterium
GCGCCCAGCATCCACTGCAGGCGACCTTTCGTGTTCGAGACCAGCCTGAGATCCGAAGTGAGCGACTTGTAGTCGCCTTTGCCCGCGAAGTACTGGTCGATCGGTGCCCCGGGTGGCGCCGCATCTCCGAACGCCCCCAGGAAGGGATTGAAAAGACAGCCGACGGCAAACCCCGGAACATTGGAGACGACCACACCTGGGTCGTTCGGATCGTCCCAACAGGCGCTCGAGAGATTCTGATTCCTGACCCGGCCCCAGCCACTGACGGATATCAGTGTCGCAGGGCCCAGATCCCACTCCGCTTTCAGCGAAGCGTTATAAAGATCTCGATCGTCCGTGCCCGGAAATGCCCGGCTCGCCGCTGCGGCCGCCGGGTCGAGGTCTGCGCCCACTGCGTACTTCGGTTGATAGACCGCGCCATTCTTTTCATCGATCAGTTGCGCGCGCAGATCGAAATTGAGGGTGTCGGTCGCGTTGTAGATCAGTCGACCGTCAAATTGCCCGAGTCTCTGGAAGTCGAGATCGATGCCGTTGCTGGCGCTTTTGATCAGCCCATCGCTTTCACGGTAGGTTCCGTTGACCCGATAGAGAAGCTTGTCGGCGATGATGGGGCCGGAAAGCATTGTGGCAACCGATCGGTCGTCGCCGCGGGCGTAGCCCGCTTTCAATCGCCCTTCGAAGTCGTTGGTCGGCGCCTTCGTGATGATGTTGACTGCGCCGGCGATCGCGCCTGCGCCGTACAAGGCGCCCTGCGGGCCGTGGACTACTTCGATGCGCTTGATGTCGACCAGCTGCCCACTGTCGATCGCCGCCAGCGACGTCTGGCGTACACCATCCACGAGGATCGTCACCGACGGCCAGCCATCCTGACCATTGCCAACCCCACGCATGGAGATGAAATAAAACCCGGACTGAAAGTCGCTGCCATCGCGATAGGTCAGGTTCGGGGTGAGCGCCATGTAGTCGCTAGTCTTTGCGATGCCGGCAGATTCAATCATCGCCGCGTCGAACGTAGTGACCACGTTCGGCACATCCTGCAAGCGCTCCTCCCTTTTTCTCGCGGTAACGACGACCTCCTCCGTCGCGGCGGGCTCCACGGTCGGGAGCGCGCCATGGGCGGGATCGGCGATCTGAACGAGGACGCCGGCTACGAGCAATGCACCGGTTCGTCGGGAGGTCGAGTTCACAAACACGTCAGCCACGAGGCGTCTCTCCAGGTATTCGATGCCGCTACCGCCTGTTTCCGGCGTATTACAGCGTCTAGAACCGTTTCGGATGATTAATAGTTATGACTGCAGGATGTTTTCTACGGATTCCGCAATAGTCTTTATGAGAACTGCGGATCTGTCAACCGGCGTCCGCTCCCTTTTCCAGGTTTTTCGGCCGAGGTCGAATGCGGTAACCGTGAAAAAAGCGCCGCCATATTCAGCGGATTCATCACCGTTTATCGCAGCGCGTGTGGGATCGAGCGAAGCGCGACGTCGGCTCGCGTGACGGACGATGAATCGCCGTGCAAGGCATTTGCAAGAGCCTGCCGGTATTGATGCAGCGGCTTGCCGGTACTTATGCAGCGGCCTGCCGCTACTGATGCAGCCGCAACGTTTTCCCTATCGATGGACCGAGCAACGTCGGTGCATCATCGCAGCGCCGATTCTCCATCAGGTAGCGTTACCGCCAGACCTGCCGCGCGACTCGAAGATGATTGCCGCCCAGAATGGCTTGCAGGTCGGCCACCGTGTACCCCAGATTCAGCAGACCCTCAGCGATATCCGGTATCTGCTCTGGCCGAACCAACGCTGGCCTCCCATCCCCATATTCTGCCGACGGAAACATATTCGGATGTGCGAGAACGAACTCCGCGAGCTCCTGCTCGTCGAACACATAGTCCAGACCCAGGCCGACGTGGCTGGGCCCCACCAACTGCACAACATAATCGATATGCCGGATGAAAGTTGCGGTGGTCGAATCGTTCCTGCCAAGAAAGAATCCGATACCGTTGATTCCAACCACGCCGCCACTTGCCGCGCAGGCTTTGATCGCCTCATCGCGAACATTACGCCGATGGCGCCAGACCCCTAGCGGGTTGGAGTGCGAGAAGATCACCGGGTTGCCGGATCGCTCCATCACATCCATCGTGGTGCGATAGCCCGTGTGCGTGCAGCAGACGACCATGCCGACGCGGGCCATCTCATCAACTACCTTGCGACCGAACTCCGTGAGTCCATTGTCATCGTCCTGACAGCCACCGCCGAGCAGGTTATTGCGGTTATACGCGATGAGCATCCAGCGTACGCCGAGGTGGTAGAAGGCTTCGACGTTGCTGATATCACCATTGAGCGACGAGCCGCCCTCGATGTCGAATAGCACGCCGAGCCGTCCCGAACTGCGGGCCGCTTCGATATCGCCAACCGTCTTCACCAGCACGTAGTCCTGGGCCCGCTCGCCCAGCCACCGGCGGAAATGGGCGAGCATGCTGAACGTGTTCTCCCAGGGAACGGCGTCGAAGCCGACGTTGAGCGTTACCACGTTCACGCCGGCGTCTCGGTATCTCAGAAGCTGGGGCAGAAAACGCTCGTCCTGTGCTCGCAGTGGCATGCAGCCATGGTTGTCCCAGACGAGGCTCTCAGCCAGCAGAATTGCGGATTTCGAGCTCGGTAACGACACACTGCTGGGCGCTTCTATCATTTTCAACCGGACTGTTGGTGCACGGACAGGGGCGGTTCAATTCGTCGTGAGTGGCTCGCTTAGCGAGCTCGTAACTTTGTTCATCGCCGCCTGGCTTCGAGACGCTCGCATCGACTGCGTGGCCAACTTATCGAGCGTATGCCGGCCCTCCGCGCTCTGTATCACAACCCCGTAATCGCGCTCTGCGGCCGACACGCTGACATACTCTGCAGTCACATCACGCAGCACCGCCTCGGGATCGCGCTCGAGCGGACTACCCCAACCTCCCCCTCCGCCCATGTGGAGTTGCAGCCGCGCATCCTTCTTCAGCATGTAGCCTGCGATCTTGCCAACCGCTTTCGCGTCCGGTGAATCCGCGGACAGCACCAGTGCGTTCGGCCAGCTGCCCTGACCGCCCTCCAATCCATAAGCTGGATAGCCGGTCTGCTCGATCACGGCGATGAGCTTCATATCCGCAAGCGCTCTCCAGTACTTTCTCACGCCGAGACCCCCGCGGAAACGGCCGGCGCCGCCGGAGTCCTGCCACAACTCGTAACGCTCTACGAGTATCGGGTAGCGTTCCTCGATGATCTCCGCCGGCACGTTCCGGGACTCACCGAGCGCCCAGTGAATCGTGGCGCTTTCCCCGTCCTGATCGATGGCGGCGCCCTGCCCGCAACTCTCGTCGGCTCCGCCGGCGTAGAACGTGCCATCTTCGGGGCTGAATCCAGAGAACAACAATCCACCCAGATCGCCTCCGGAGCGAGCAACCGCACGCTGGGGCGCCGCCATGGCAAGCGCCTTGAAAAGCGCTTCACCCATCATGATGGACGCCCAGCCATACAGAAATACCGGAGCCGGTGCCGTCGGATTCAAAAGCGAGCCTTGCGGCACGACCATGCGCAGCGGCCTGAAAAAGCCTTCGTTTGCGTCGTAGTGGGGCGCCATGATCATTTTCATTACAAGACGAGCAGCCGACACCGTAGAAGGCAGCGGAGAGTTGACCGGCCCAATCTGTTGAGGTGCGGTCCCTGTGGTGTCGACATGCATTTCGCCATTACGGATGGTCACTCGCACGCGAATCGGAACAGGCTGGGTCTCTATGCCGTTGTTGTCGAGAGCCGCTTCGCCAAACCCGCGCCCAGCGCGATGGCGCCTCGAACATCCGG